>JAKFVK010000288.1 GCA_021732205.1 Hyphomicrobiales bacterium
AGGCAAAATCCAGTTCGCGTCGAAGAAGGGGAGCGAAATGCTCCTCGATCCGCTGCCAGTCGATGGCGGCAATGGTCGATGGCTCCCATCGGGGAGCGTTGTCCTTGTCGATGATGACGGCACGCACCCCTTCGGTGAAATCATGGCCGCGAACGATGCGGTTCACAATGCGGTACTCGATCTGCATGCACGCCTCGAAATCGAGATGCGCCCCCTCTGCCACCTGGCGGAACGCCAGCGCCAGTGAGGTAGGCGAGCGCACCGAGAGAAGATCCACCAGCTTTTGCGCAATTGCCTCGCCAGCCGCCGCGCAGGCACCCAAATGGGTCATCAGCTCCGGCAGAGAATTGCCCGACAGGAGACGCGACAATTCAGCCATCCGCTCTTCAACAGGAGCCTTTCCGGCGGGCTGGTGAAACGCATCGAGCACGGCACCGGAATCATCGCCAGCCGCCAGCGCGTCAATGACGGCAGGGAATTCACTGCCCGGCACATGATGGGTCACGACACCGGCATAGAGCGCATCGGCAAGGGCGATGCGCTCGCCTGTCAATGCCAGATAAAGCCCCAGCCTGCCCGGCATACGTGGCAGGAAATAGGTGCCGCCAACATCGGGGAAGAGGCCGATGCCAACCTCTGGCATGGCAAAGGCGAGCTTCTCGCTTCCCACCCGGTAGCGGCCATGGATCGATATCCCGACGCCACCCCCCATGACAATGCCGTCGATGAGGGCGATATAGGGTTTGGGATAGCGCTTGATGCGGCGGTTGAGGTGATATTCGCGGCGGTAGAAGGCGTCCACCTCCTGCCATTTCTGCGCGGTTATCTGCGCTGCAAGGGTGCGAATATCGCCACCTGCACAAAAGGCGCGCGAAGCGCCCTGGAGCACGATGACATGGGCGATGCGCGGATCGTGCTCCCAGCGGTTCAGGGCTGCGGTGATGGCATCGATCATCCCAAGCGTCAGCGCGTTCAGCGCCTGCGGGCGGTTGAGCGTGATGATGCCGGCACGGCCGCGCTCCTCGAGCAGCACGTCACTCGTCTGGCTGACAGCTGTCACCCGTCAGCCTCCCAGCATGGCGCGGGCGATCACGACACGCATGATCTCGTTGGTGCCTTCGAGGATCTGGTGGACGCGAAGATCGCGCACGACGCGCTCGATGGGAAAATCGCGCAGATAGCCATAGCCGCCATGAAGCTGCAGACATTGGTTGGCGACATCAAAGGCACTATCGGTCGCCAAGCGTTTGGCCATCGCGACCGCGCTCGTTCTTTCGCTGTCGCCAGCATCCACCAGGCGGGCGGCGCGATGGACCATGAGGCGGGCTGCCATCAGCTCGGTCGCCATATCGGCGAGACGAAAACGCAATGCCTGGAAGTCGGCAAGAGGCTGGTCGAACTGACGGCGCGCCTTGACGTAAGAAAGTGTCGTCTCAAGGCAGAATTGCGCGCCGCCCAGCGAACAGGCGGCGATGTTGACGCGCCCGCCATCGAGCCCCGCCATGGCGATCTTGAACCCCTGCCCTTCACTGCCGATGAGGTTTTCCGCCGGCACGCGGCAATTGTCGAAGATGACAGCCGCTGTTGGCTGCGAGTGCCAGCCAAGCTTGCGCTCCTCAGCCCCGAAGCTCAGGCCAGGCGTCTCCTTCTCCACCAGAAACGTCGAGATACCGCGCGGCCCCTCGCCGCCGGTGCGCGCCATGACGACGTAGACGTCCGACACGCCACCACCGGAAATAAACGCCTTGGCGCCATTGAGAATATAATGATTGCCATCATGTGTGGCCCGGGTCTTCAGTGCTGCTGCATCCGAGCCTGAGCCTGCCTCGGTGAGGCAATAGCTGGCAATTCGGCGCATGGCGGTGAGATCAGGGAGATAGCGGCGGCGAAGCTCGTCGTGGCCAAAGTTGTCGATCATCCACGAGGCCATGTTATGGATGGAGAGAAACGGCGTTGTCGAGGTGCAGCCGCGCGCCAGCTCTTCGAAGATGATCGCTGCGTCAAGGCGCGTGAGCCCGCTGCCGCCGACATCCTCGCGGACATAGACGCCGCCAAATCCCAGCGCGGCAGCCTTTTGCAACGCCTCGCGCGGAAAGACATGATTCTCGTCCCAATGGGCGGCATGTGGTGCCAGCTCGGCATCGGAAAAAGCGCGTGCCGTATCGCGAAAAGCTGTCTGGTCTGCGGTCAGATCACTGGTCATCCCTGCCCCGATGGCGCGGCGGCAGCTTGTGCCGCATGATGGCTGAGGGATAGGGGCAGGAGGCGGTGGCGTCAATCATCACCGGCGCCTGGGGACACCCTCCCTGTCGCTCTGGCGACAACACAGTCGCCAGCGGCGGTTTTGCTGTCAGGTTTCCCGTGATAAGACGCCATTCTGATCGTTCCCGCTGCGAGTTGACGATGAACCGACAAAGCCGCCCACCCCTGCCGCTGACCGAGAGTGGCGCCAGCGCTCATGGCCAGTTTCCGCAGGTGCGCCCGAGGCGGCTGCGCCAGACGGTCTGGTCGCGCCGCATGGTGCGTGAGACGACGCTGACGGTTGACGATCTCATCTGGCCGATCTTCCTCAATGAGGGCAGGAACGGCCGCGAGGCGGTGGCCTCCATGCCCGGCGTCGAGCGGGTGACGGTTGATCTGGTGGCGGGCGAGGCTGAACGCGCGGCGCGGCTTGGCATTCCCTGTATCGCCCTTTTTCCCAACACACCGGCGCATCTGCGCGATGACTTGGGAAGCGAGGCGCTCAATCCCGACAATCTGGTGTGCCGGGCGGCACGCGCCATCAAAACCGCGATTCCTGACATCGGTCTCATGTCGGATGTGGCGCTTGATCCCTATACCAGCCATGGCCATGACGGGCTGCTCAGCGGACAAACCATCGTCAACGACCCAACGCTCGATATTCTGGCGCGCCAGGCGATCGTCCAGGCTGAAGCCGGCATTGATATCATCGGCCCCTCCGACATGATGGATGGACGGGTCGGCGTCCTCCGCCGCGCTCTGGACGGTGCCGGTTTTGAGAATGTCCTCATCATGGCCTACACGGCGAAATATGCGTCGGCCTTTTATGGCCCGTTCCGCGATGCGGTGGGCACCGCAAAGACGCTGATCGGCGACAAGCGCACCTACCAGATGGATCCGGCGAACAGCGACGAGGCCCTCAAGGAGGCAGCGCTCGATCTGGCCGAAGGGGCGGACGCCATCATGGTGAAACCCGGCATGCCCTATCTCGACATCGTGCGCCGGCTCAAAGACAATTTCAAGGTGCCGGTCTTCGCCTATCAGGTCTCGGGCGAGTACGCGATGATCCAGGCTGCCGCTGAGCGTGGCTGGCTTGATGGCGAGCGGGCAATGATGGAAAGCCTGCAGGCCTTCAAGCGCGCCGGCGCCGATGGTATCCTCACCTATTTCGCGCCAGTCATCGCTGAACGCCTCAGATAGCCAACAGAACAGGGCCATTGGCCTGCCGCCCGTCAGGTTCCGCCCATGTCTCGTTATGCTACGATCTTCGCTGACATCACGCCGCGCGCCGTCTCGGCGGGGCTGATGGTGGCGCTCGTCGGCTATGCGAGCTCGGTCGCCATTGTCATTCAGGGCCTGCGGGCGGTTGGCGCGTCTGGTGCTGATATTGCCTCCGCGCTCCTGCTGCTCGGGCTCGCCAAAGGCACCGTGGCGATCGGCTTGTCGCTGGTGACACGCATGCCCGTCTCGATTGCGTGGACGACGCCGGGGCTTGCTCTGCTCATCAGTGTCGGCGGCACGGCCGGAGGTTTTGCCGACGCGGTCGGTGCCTTCATTCTCGCCGGCCTCATGATTGCGCTTGCCGGCTTATGGCCACGCCTTGGCACGCTGGTGATTGCCATACCCAAGCCGGTTGCAAGCGCCATGCTGGCAGGTGTGCTGCTGAAGCTTTGCCTTGCTCCCTTCATTGCCCTCAAAGCTCTGCCCGTGACGGCAGGTGCGGTCATTCTCGTCTGGCTCATCCTCATGCGCTTTGCCCGCTCCGCTGCGGTTCCGGCCGCAGCGCTGGTGGCGCTTGTCTCAACCATCGCGCTGGCGCCGCCTGGCACCTATGACGGCGTGCGGCAATGGCCACAGGTAACCCTGACCACACCCACATTCTCGCTGGAAGCAACGGTCTCGCTTGCTCTCCCGCTCTTCTTCGTCACCATGGCCTCGCAGAACATCACCGGGCTCGCCGTGCTGGCGACCTTCGGTTATCACCTCAAAACCTCGCTGGCCTTCGTCAGCACCGGGCTCGCATCCGTGGTGATCGCGCCGTTTGGCGCACCGACCGTCAACCTGGCAGCGGTCACCGCGGCGCTCGCTGCCGGGCCGGATGCGGGCCCTGATCTGCGGAAGCGCTATGTGGCGGCGGTGTTTTCGGGCATCGGCTACATGGTGCTGGCACTGATTGCCGGGCTGGCGGCAGCAACGGTAACACGGGCGCCGCCGCTCCTCATAGAAGCGGTGGCGGGCCTGGCGCTCATCGGCGCTTTCAGCAATGCAGCACTCGCCGCGCTCAACGATGAAAGCTTCCGCCTGAGTGCAGCCATCACCTTTCTCACCACGGCATCGGGGCTGTCGATTGCCGGGATCGGTTCGGCCTTTCTGGGCCTCGTCTTCGGGCTGATGGTGATGGGGATTGAGCGCTGGCAGCGCCGGAACATCTGACATCAGCGAGATGCACGACTTGGATGCAGGACTTGGCCGCAGGCCGATCCATGCTAAGCGATAGCCATGAGCGCAACGGTCGTGACATTGGAAGAGCTTGCCCGGAACCTCGCGCGCCCGTCAGCGCTTGTCGGGCTTGATCTGGGCACCAAGACCATCGGGGTGGCGGTCAGCGATGTGACATGGCGCTTTTCAACCCCGCTCACCGTCATCAAACGGGTGAAATTCAGCGTGGATGCCGCTGCCCTTCTGACGCTCTGCGCTGAGCGCCAGGCGGGCGCGCTCATTCTCGGCCTGCCGCTCAACATGGATGGCAGCGAGGGCCCGCGCGCCCAAGCCACCCGCGCCTTCCAGCGTTCGCTGTCGCAGCTCACGCCTTTGCCGATTGCCTTCCAGGACGAGCGCCTCTCGACCCATGAGGCCGAGCGCGCGCTGATCGAGCGCGACATGTCACGAAAAAAACGCGCCGCCGTCATTGATGCCCATGCGGCAGCTGTCATCCTGCAGGGAGCGCTTGATCGGCTGGCGGTGCTGAGGCAGACCGGCGGAAACAACTCGTAAAATCAGTAGCGGTATTTCTGTTGGCACGGCGCACTTCCCCTTGCACCGCGCGTCATTAGCCCCTAAGCGGAGGCTTTAATGACAAGCTTCAGCGCCAGCCCTGCCGCCACCCATCGCCATCTGCTTGGCATCGAGGGGCTTTCAGCTCATGACATCACGACACTGATGGATCTGGCCGAGGGCGAAATCTCGCTGTCGCGGCAGGTCGAAAAGAAAAAGGCGACCCTCAAGGGCCGCACTCTGATCAACCTGTTCTTTGAAGCGTCCACCCGCACGCAATCATCCTTCGAAATTGCCGGAAAGCGCCTTGGCGCTGACGTGATGAACATGTCGGTTGCGTCATCCTCGGTCAAAAAAGGCGAGACGCTGATTGATACGGCAATCACGCTCAACGCCATGCGGCCCGACCTTCTGGTGGTGCGCCACCATGCCGCCGGCGCGGTCCATCTGCTGGCGCAGCGCGTGGATTGCTCGGTCATCAATGCCGGCGATGGCGCCCATGAACACCCGACGCAGGCGCTTCTCGATGCGCTCACCATCCGCCGCGCCAAGGGCCGTGTGGCCGGCCTTCGGATCGCCATCTGCGGGGATATCCTGCATAGCCGCGTGGCGCGCTCGAACATTCTGTGCCTGCAGGCACTGGGCGCCGAGGTGCGGGTGATTGCGCCAACCACGCTTCTGCCAAGCGGCATCGAGCGCTTCGGGGTGCAGGTTTTCACCAATATGCGGGCCGGACTTGAGGGCTGCGACATCGTCATGATGTTGCGCCTGCAGCGCGAGCGCATGGCGGGAAGCTTCGTGCCATCGGTGCCGGAATATTTCCGCTATTTCGGGCTCGATGAGGAAAAGCTCGCCTTTGCCAAGCCCGATGCGCTTGTCATGCATCCAGGGCCAATGAATCGCGGCGTCGAGATCGACAGCGCGATTGCCGATGGGCCGCAAAGCCTCATCCGCGATCAGGTGGAGATGGGGGTGGCGGTGCGCATGGCGGTTCTTCAGGCGCTGGCGCGCCATTTGCCCAATCAGTGAGGCATCATGACGCCTGGCTCTGACCGCAAGGACGCGCTCAACACCTACCCGCCCGGGCCGCCGCTCTATATCCGCGGCGCCCGCCTCATCGATCCCGACAGCGGGCGCGATGAAACCGGCGATTGTCTCATAGAAAATGGCATCATCAGCGCGCTTGGCAAGGATTGCGCGGTTGGGCGCCTGCCGCCCGGCACGCAGGTGATCGAGGCAAAGGGCCAGGTGCTGGCGCCGGGCCTCATCGATATGCGCGTCTTCATCGGCGAGCCGGGATTCGAGCATCGCGAAACGTTACGCAGCGCCGGACGGGCGGCGGCAGCGGGCGGTGTCACCACCATCGTCATGATGCCTGATACCGATCCGGTGATCGATGAGCCGGCGCTGGTTGATTTCGTGCTCAGGCGGGCGCGTGACACGAGCCCGGTGCGGGTGGTGCCGATGGCGGCCCTCACCAAGGGCCTCAAAGGTCAGGAAATGACCGAGATCGGCCTGCTCACCTGGGCGGGAGCGGCGGCGTTCACCTCGGGGCGCGCCTCGTTGACGAATGCGCAGGTGATGCGGCGCACACTTGCCTATGCCCGCGATTTCGACGCGCTGGTCGTCCACCATGTCGAGGATCCGCATCTCGTCGGCGAAGGGGTGATGAACGAGGGCGAGAT
>JAKFVK010000234.1 GCA_021732205.1 Hyphomicrobiales bacterium
CGTCATTTGGCGGCGGCCGCAACCGCTTCCCGGCGCAGCGCACGCAAGGTCACAAGAAAATCGCTGCGGATTTTCGCACGGATCAACATGGCCGGCAGGGGAATGGTGAGGGCGAGCGCTGCATCATAGACAACGCGCGTGCCGGTTCCCAGCAACTCCAGGCGCCATTCGCCATTGGAATGGACATAGTCGCCGGTGATCTGGCGGAAGCGGATGAGGCGTGGCTCAGTATAGTCGGAGCGGAAGACATTACGGATTTCAGGCAGGGGGAAGGCCGGGTTGATGACATGCTCGCGAATATCGCCGCTGCGTGTCGTCTCGAGGATACGGCAGGTTTTGAGGCCGGAAACAATCCGGAACGCGTAGGTGCAATCATTCATCACCCGCCACACTACAGGGCGAGGAGCGGGAATGTCGATCGAGGCAAGGACACGAACAGTTTGAGCGGCGGCATCATAATCAACGCTGATCCGCGGTGGTGCTGTGCCCTGTGTTGTCTCCGCCGAGATGGCTGCTGACATCGCCATCACGGCAAGCACGCCTGCGGTGCACCACCGGACAGGACGCCGGGCGTTCAGGAGCACGCCTGTCAACTGGCGCCTGTGCCGGGCGCATTGAGCGTCCAGTCATAGGCGTCTTCGCTGATGCGAGTCGTGCCTGACAGGCGCTCCGCCAGATCAGCATTGGCGAAAAGGCGCAGATGGCGCAGGATGCCGGCATCATTGCCGCCGAAATCCTCGATGAACCAGCGATAGATGCTGGATATTTTCAACGACCCATCGGCTTTCACCGTCACCGCGCGCGGGTGATTGACGAAGGCGCGGGCGGCGGCGTCAAGATCGCTGTCCAGGGTGACCGCACTCCACGGCGATGGCTGGAGATTAGGACAGCCGATGGAGGCGCAGTTGACGGCGTAATGGACGCGCGGGTCGGCGAATGTCGGGCGCATAATGCCATGCTCGATATCATCAAGCGACAGGCTCTTGCCCTCGATTTTGACAAGCTGGGTTCGCCATGGACCAATCAGGGCCTTCAGGTCGAGCAGGCTTGACTGGCTGCGGATGTCGCGGATCGATTTCACCGGGTAATTGTCGAGGATCACCTTCAGCGTCAGGCTGTTGTAGAGGTTTGCCCAGAAAGCCAGGGCCTGCGGGCGCGCCATCTGCGAGGGGCGCTCAGCCTCGCGTAAGGTAATATAGGCCGCCAGTGCCTGACGATCCGGCGCGTCAGTGTGCCAGCGCCGGTAATCGACGCGGTTGATACCATCGCGACCGGTCGACACGTATTTCTTCAGCAAGTCGCCAAACGCTGCGTCCGGGTCGGCGGCCTTCGCGGCGCGCGGCAGCACGGCAAGGCTGAGTGCTGATCCGATCACCATACGGCGCGACAGGTGATTGTTCGTCATGCGGAGCTCCCTCCAGCTCTTATACTGTGTCTGACCCGCAAACACGATCTCTTTACGTCACCATTGCGGCCGCAGATGCCCGCCCACGCGGATGTGAGGGAAAGCGTTTTCCCCCCTGCCTGCCGCGCTGTCGGCAGGGTGAGACTTTCTTAATCTTTCAGGCGTCGAATTGAGTCTCTGAACGAGTTCGAAAGACGCGCGGAGGCGTCGGACTTGATCGGCGAGGGGCTGCATTCGAGGAAGGATCACTTCATCGAGGAGCAAGCCATGACCGACCTATCTGTGATGGATAAAGATCTGCTGGCGCAATTGCGCGGCTCGGGCCTCACCACCGCGCATATTCTCTACTGCATGCCCGATCATCCCCATCTGCTGCAAACCTTCATCTGGCAGGATTATGACGAGGCGCCGCGCTTTCCGACCCTCAACAAATTCCTCAGCTTCTGGCAGCGCGAGATCGAGGGCAGGTTGTTTTCAGTGGCAGTTGCCCATTCGCGCCTCATCAAGCCGGCCGAACTCAAGCCGGTGGCGGGCATGTGGGCGCTCAACTGACGATTCAGCCGACGCCGTTATCCCCTGCCAACAAAGGGCATTTTCGTTGCCATGACGGTGACGAACTGAACGTTTGCGGTTAACGGCAGCGAGGCCATGTGGACGATGGTGTCAGCCACGTGCTCGGGGTCCATCAGCGGCTCGATTGCGATCTCGCCATTGGCCTGCGGCACGCCGGAGGCCATGCGCATGGCCATGTCGGTCGCGGCATTGCCGATGTCGATCTGGCCGCAGGCGATGTCGTATCTGCGCCCGTCAAGCGAGGTTGATTTGGTGAGCCCGGTGATGGCGTGCTTGGTGGCGGTATAGGGCACGGAGTTCGGGCGCGGGGCATGCGCCGAGATCGAGCCATTATTGATGATGCGCCCGCCGCGTGGCGTCTGATCCTTCATGATGCGGATGGCTTCCTGCGTGCACAGGAATGACCCCGTGAGGTTGATATCGACTACCGCCTTCCACTGCTCGAAGGTGAGGTCCTCCATCGGGATCGCGGGCGCGCCGATGCCGGCATTGTTGAACAGGAGATCAAGCCGGCCGAATTTTTCTCTTACCGCCGCAAACAGGCTTTTGACCGAGCCGGGGTCGGCGACGTCGGTGGCGTGCGCCAGCATGAGGGCGGGGTTGGTGGCTGCCTTGACGACCGCCTCCAGCGCGTCCTTGCGCCTGCCCGCAAGCCCCACCGCGAAGCCCGCTCTCGCCAAGGCAAGGCTCGCTGCCTTGCCGATGCCGCTGCCGGCACCCGTGACGATGGCGACTTTCTGGGGGGGGGTCATGTGAGGATACTCCCGGATTGCGTGGTGTTCTCGTGCGTGAATGTCTAGGCCCGACAGACTTGTCGAATATGCGGATGAGTCAAGGCGTTGGGGCAGCGCTGTTTGAAACTTTTGCGGTCATATCCATTTGTGCTACATTGTAGCGCAGAGGTGAAACATGGCTGAAAATGCAGTGATACGGGCGCGGATCAATCAGCGCATTAAAGACGAGGCAAGTGCCGTGCTTGACGCGATGGGTCTCACCGCATCCGATGCCTTTCGCATGATGATGATGCGTATTGCGGCTGAAAAGGCCTTGCCGTTCGAGCCTCTGGTGCCGAACGAGACGACCATCGCCGCCATGCGTGAAGCGCGGGCAGGCAAATTGCCACGCTTCAAGACCATCGATGCCCTGATGGATGATCTGCGTGAGGGAGATTGAGCGCTATAAATGCGCCATAACAGCTTAAAAATACATAATAGTAATTATTAGGATGATTAGGCGAACGCAGGTAATCGTAACATGAAGTTATTTTGCCAATTAAATGCTAATTATCCGTCTATCGCATTTTATGTGTATTTAATTTCTTGTACGATTATTAGTCTATATTTTCCCGCAAGGAAGTTGCAAAGAAAATTGAATAAGAAACAATCAAAGTTCAACATTTACTATTTTTTACTGTCTGGCATGCCGAGCCCAGGTCCCGGAGCAATTTCATTTGGAGCTAAATTCAAATTGACTCCTGATGAGCAAAAAGATCCCGACATAGTAAACATGATAAAAGCCCGTAACGAATTTACTGTTATACTTGTTTCATTGATTTTTTCTGTTTTTTTATTGATTGTTTTTATATGGGGGCAATGTTAATATTTGCGCCAATGAGCGCTAGCCCGCTCGCAATCGATTCAAACTGGTCTGCTGCAATCAGCCGCTCATGCCCGAAGCGCTCATCGAACAGGCGACGTACGGCCGGCACAAAAGAGGTGCCGCCGGTGAGGAAGACCTTTTCCACCTCATCGGGCGTGACATGGGCCTCCGCCAGAACCGTGTCGATGGTGGCGCCAATGCGCGCGATGTCGTCAGCAATCCACTCTTCGAAGTCCTGCCGCGTGAGGGTCGAAGCAATATCAAGGCCGCTGGTCTGGAAGCGGAACTCTACTTCCTCCTCAGCCGAGAGCGCCATCTTGGCGTCCGACACGGCGCGGTAGAGCAGAAAGCCCAGATCAAGATCAACGAGGGTGATGAAATCCTGCAGGCGCTCCGGCTCCAGCGCCAGATGGGCGAGCTTTTTTATTTCGCGCAGATCGCCATTGCCCTTCATCATCGCCAGATTGTGCCAGCGCGCCAGATTGGCGAAGTAGTGGTTGGGAATGGGCAGCACCTTGTCGAAGGAGCGGTAGGAACTGCCCTTGCCAAGGCGCGGCGCAATGATGTGATCTACAATGCGGAAATCGAAGGTGTCGCCCGCAATGCCGATGCCGCCATGGCCAAGCGCCTCGGCGCGCTGCACGCCACCTGCGCGCGAGAAACGCATGAGGGAAAAATCGCTGGTGCCGCCGCCGAAATCGGCGACCAGCACGGTCGCATCATGGGTGAGGTGGCGGGCAAAGGAGAAGGCAGCGCCAACCGGCTCATAGACATAGCGGGCATGGCCAGCACCCATCCGCTCGAAGGCCTGCTGGTAGCGCTGAAGCGCAAGCGCCTCATCCGGGTTGCCGCCAGCAAAGCGCACGGGCCTGCCAACGATGATGGAGGGGCTTGCAAAATCGAGCCGCTTGCCGCAGTGGCGGGCAAGCGTTCTCAGGAAGGCTGCCAGCAAATCCTCGAAGCGGTAGCGCTGGCGGAAGATGATTGTTGAATCAAAACTGGCGCTTGCCGCAAAGCTCTTGAAAGACTGGATGAAGCGGTGGGCATGGTGGCCTTCGAGGAATTGCTCGATCGCCCAGGGGCCGCCTTCGGCGTGCGCGCCGCTGCCCGGCTGCTCCTCCCAGAAGCACAGGGCCGAGACATAGACGCTGTGGCTTTTGCCGCCATGCTCGAAGCGGATCGATTCCACATGGCCATCGCCTGAGGCCAGCGCCACGACCGTATTGCTGGTGCCAAAATCAATGCCGATGGAAATGATGGGCGCGCTGGCTTTCATGATCCGCCCCGGGAGGGAAGAGGCGGAAGAGGTATTCGCTTTGTGTGGGCCTGCCAAGGCGGTTTCTATTATCGCCAGCGACGATGTTATCCTCATCCCATGGATGCTCTCACCCTCTTCGGCCTTGTCGCCGTTTCGCTGATGCTCATCTTCTATGCGCTTGAAGCGCGCAGCCCCTGGTTCGTGCTGGCGTTTGCAGGCGCCTGCGCGCTTGGCTCAGCCTATGGCTTCCTGCAAGGGGCCTGGCCGTTCGGCGTGGTTGAGGCGATATGGGCGCTGGTTGCGCTCCGGAGGTGGACGCGGCTTTAACCCAGTCGGTTCTGAAGGCGCGCCATGATATCCATGCGCTCATGCAAGATGGCAAGGATGAGCGGGACGCTACCGGAACGCGGCAAGCAGAAAATGAAATGTCGCCCGCTTTTCGCCATGCGAAGCATCGGGTGTATGGAAGGTAACTCCTTGAAGACCCCTTCGCCTTTTGCAAGCGCGGTGGCGGCTCTTTCGAGCTGATCAATGTAAGACCGGCATTGCGCCTCGCCCCATTGTTCATTGGTGAAGCGGATGATGTCCTCCAGATCAGCGGAAGCGCCTTTTACCAGCAGATAAGGCTTGCTCATGCCTTTCGCGTATCGAGAACGGCGGCGGCAATCTCTGCGAAGCTGCGCTGGTCCACTTCGCCGAATTCGGCCTCGGCGATGCGCTGGCGCAGAAGCGCCTTTAATTCGGCAAGCGCCTGTTCCTGATCCGCGTGCGGCGAAAATAGTTTTTCGATAGCGTATTGCTTGATTGTCTTGCCTTCCAGTGCAGCCAGGGCTTTCAGGGTTTGGTGCTGCTGGTCGGTGACGTCGATGGTCAGTCGGCTCATGTCATAAGGCTCCTTCATAGCGGAGTACCATATAGCACAAATGTGGGTTTGTGTGTCATTGCCTTTGGCGCATCACAACGTGATTTTCGTGGCGTGTGCCTTATCCCGCCTTCTTCTCATCGCGTCCACACGACTTGCGCGCATCGTGCCGATGCGGGTCTGGCAGTCTCTCCCTCACGCCGCCAGTTCGCGCATCACCTTGATGAGGTTCGCTTTGCCCTCAAAGCCGATGCCCGGAAGGTCTGGCATGGTGATATGGCCATCGATGACGTCAACCCCGTCGGGGAAGCCGCCATAGGGCTGGAAGAGATCGGGGTAGCTTTCATTGCCGCCCAGGCCGAGGCCGGCGGCGATGTTGAGCGACATCTGGTGGCCGCCATGGGGGATCAAGCGAGAGGGCGACCAGCCGGCCTGGTGGACGACATCGAGCGTGCGCAGATATTCAACAAGGCCATAGGAAAGCGCGCAGTCAAATTGAAGCCAGTCGCGGTCAGGGCGCATGCCGCCATGACGCAGCAGATTGCGCGCATCCTGATGCGAGAAGAGGTTTTCCCCCGTTGCCATCGCTCCGGGATAGAATTCGCTGATTGCCGCCTGTAGCGCGTAATCGAGCGGATCGCCGATCTCCTCGAACCAGAAGAGATTGTAGGCGCGCAACATTTTGGCGTAGGCGATGGCGGTTTCAAGATTGAAGCGGCCGTTAGCGTCAACCGCCAGTTGCGCCTTGCCGTCGATCTCGCGCAGCACGGCCTCGATGCGCCGCTGATCCTCAGTGAGGCTGGCGCCGCCGATCTTCATCTTGACGACGTTATAGCCGCGCTCAACATAGGAGCGCATCTCGGCGCAGAGTGCGCTGTCATCCTTGCCGGGGTAATAATATCCGCCGGCGGCATAGACGAAGACCTTCGGATTTGCAGTGCGGCCTTTGCGCTCGGCAAGCAGGCGGAAGAGGGGCTTGCCGGCGATTTTTGCCACCGCATCCCATACCGCCATGTCGATCGTGCCCACCGCCACCGAGCGCTCGCCATGGCCGCCGGGCTTTTCATTGGCCATCATCGCTGCCCAGATCCTGTGCGGGCAGAGATT
>JAKFVK010000293.1 GCA_021732205.1 Hyphomicrobiales bacterium
CGACGCCTGAGCGTCAGCGGATCGGCGGATGCGACGCCTTCCGTCATGATGATATCCTTCCACCGGCTTGATCCGCTTCCTCTAACGCGACTGGTCACAGGCAGCAATGGCAGAAAACAAATTCACCGGAGGGCAATTGCCGATCGCTGCAGAAGATCCACGCCCGGCGCTTCTTGATGGCTATTTCGCCCCTCTCGACACGCTGAAGGGATTCGGCACCAAGCTCATCGCGCCGTTGAAGGGGTTGATTGGTCCTGAGGACGGCACGCCGTCGCGCGTCGTCGATCTTCTGTTTCACCTGCCGACCAGCACCATCGACCGCCGGTTGCGCACGACAATTGCTGATGCGCCGGAAGGCGCCATAGTCACGCTGATTGGACGGATTGAAGCGCACCGCCATGCCCCGCCCGGGCGCAGCCGGATGCCACACCGGGTCGTGGTGGGTGATGAGAGCGGCGAACTCCTCCTGGTCTATTTCGGCCAGGAGACAGGATGGATCGAACGATCGATGCCGGTTGGCAGCGAAAGGCTGATCAGCGGCGTCATCGAGAGCTTCGACGGGGTGAAGCAGATCGTCCATCCGGCCTTCGTGGTTGATCCGCAGAAGCCCGGCGGTTTCAGTGCCATCGAGTCGGTCTATCCGCTGAAAGCGGGGGTGACGTCTCGCTTTCTCCACAGGGTTGTCCGCCAGGCTTTTTCTGTCGTCAAAGAGCTTCCTGAATGGCTATCGCCAGATGTTGTTGCCGGGCTCCCGTCGTTTCTCGAGGCGCTGCGGAAGGTCCATCAGCCCTCGACGCCTGATGAGGGTGCGGCAAATTCAGCGGCAGGACGGCGGCTTGCGGTTGATTCCTTCTTTGCGAGCCAACTCGCACTTGCTTTGCTTCGCCGCCACACCAGGCAGCGCCATGGCCGAGCGATGAGCGGCGATGGCCATCTGGTCGAACCGCTCATTGCTGCCCTGCCCTACACGCTGACGAGCGCGCAGGTGCGCTCGCTCGCAGCTGTTCATGGGGGCATGGCGGCGGCGCAGGCCATGCTGCATCTGCTGCAGGGTGACGTCGGGTCCGGCAAGACGGTGGTGGCGATGCTGGCGATGGCACGTGCCATCGAAGCCGGTCATCAGGCTGCCCTGATGGCGCCAACCGATATTCTGGCGCGCCAGCACCATGCGACGCTGACGCCCCTGCTGCGTCGCGTCGACATTGAGCCGGTCCTTCTCACCGGGCGCGAGCGCGCTGTCGCGAAGGATAAAGTTCTTGCCGGCCTTGCAGATGGACGCATTCGCCTTGTCATCGGCACGCACGCTCTCTTACAGGAGGATGTGCGCTTTGCCGATCTTGGCCTTGCGGTCATCGACGAGCAGCATCGCTTTGGCGTTAATCAACGTCTGGCTCTGACGACCAAAGGCGAAGCGGTCGACCTGCTGTTGACTACAGCGACACCGATCCCGCGCACGCTCGTGCTTGCCTACTACGGCGACATGGATGTTTCGAAGCTTGATGAAAAGCCTCCCGGTCGACAGAAAATCGCGACGCGCGCAATGCCGCTCACCCGTCTCGATGAGGTGGTCGACGGGCTTGGCCGGGCGCTGGAGAAGGGTGCACGTGCCTATTGGGTGTGCCCGACGATTGCCGATGAGAGCGAGGAGGAAAGCGGCGTCGCGCAACGGGCAGCTTCTCTTGAAGCGCATTTTCCCGGCCTCGTCTCTCTCCTCCACTCTCGTCTGCCTCAAGCGCGGCGGGAAAAGGCCTTGGCTGACTTTTCAACAGGCACCAGCCGCATTCTGGTAGCGACGACCGTCATCGAGGTTGGCGTCGATGTGCCGGATGCGACCATCATGATCATCGAGCAGGCAGACAAATTCGGCCTGTCGCAGCTCCACCAAT
Source organism: Hyphomicrobiales bacterium (assembly GCA_021732205.1). Lineage (GTDB taxonomy): Bacteria > Pseudomonadota > Alphaproteobacteria > Rhizobiales > UBA4765 > Raskinella. Next base: position 1,887 of record JAKFVK010000293.1, read on the forward strand.
TGCGCGGAAGAGTTGGACGCGGCACGCAGGCTTCATCATGCGTGCTGCTGTACGATCCAGATCTCAGCGAAACGGCGAAGGAGCGCCTTCAGGTCATTCGCGACAGCGAGGACGGGTTTTACATCGCCGAAGCCGATCTGCGCCTGCGTGGCCCCGGCGAAGTGCTGGGAGCGAGGCAATCTGGCCTGCCATCCCTGCCGCTGGTGACATGGGAGGCGCATGTCGATCTGCTGCCAACAGCCAGAAGCGAAGCGCGCGCACTCATTGCCGCCGACCCGCTTCTCACCAGCCCACGCGGACAGGCCGCGCGACTGGCATTGCATCTGTTTGGCCAGCAGCGGGCGCTGCGTTACCTGTTGGCCGGATGAGCATTATTCGACGGTCACGCTCTGTTATTCGACAGTGACGCTCTTGGCGAGGCTTCGCGGCTGGTCGACATCGGTGCCCATGACGACCGCCGTATGATAGGCCATGAGCTGGATAGGAATGGCATAAATCAGGGGGCTGATGAAGGAATGCGCGGTCGGCACGATGATGCTGGCATAGACATCGCCGGCTTCTCTGGCTCCCTGCGCGTCAGTGATCAGGATCACCCGCCCGCCCCGTGCCGCGACCTCCTGCATGTTTGACACGGTCTTTTCAAACAGATGGTCGTAAGGGGCGACCACCACCACGGGCATCGTCTCGTCAATGAGCGCGATGGGGCCGTGCTTCAGTTCACCGGCCGCATAACCTTCCGCGTGTATATAACTGATTTCTTTTAATTTTAGTGCACCTTCGAGCGCAATCGGAAAGCTTGTTCCACGCCCCAGATAGAGCACATCACTCGCTTTGGCCAAACTCTTGGCCAGACGCTCGATCTGCGGTTCGATTTTGAGTGTTTCAGCCATCAGACGCGGCACTTCCATGAGCGCCTTGACGAGATCGTGCTCTTCGGCCGGGTCAATGACGCCGCGCGCCTTGCCGGCGGCGAGCGACAAGGCCGCAAGTGCGGCAAGCTGGCAGGTGAACGCCTTGGTGGAGGCAACGCCGATCTCGGTGCCGGCATGCGTCTTGAAGATGATGTCGCTCTCGCGCGCCATCGTCGAGCTTGGGACGTTGACGATCGCACCGATCTTGAGACCGGCGCTGCGGCAGTAGCGCAGGGTCGCGAGCGTGTCGGCGGTTTCTCCCGATTGCGAAATCATCAGCGCCAGACCGCCTGGATCCAAGGGCGCCTCGCGATAACGAAATTCGGAGGCAATATCGATGTCGACCGGCAGGCGGGCATAACGCTCAAACCAGTAGCGGCCAACGAGCCCGGCGTAAAAAGCCGTGCCGCAGGCGGAAATGGCAAGCCGCGACAATTTCTTGAAATCAACCGCCTCGAGGCTGGCTGGCGCAATGGTGCCTGTCGTCAAATCGAGATAATGGCTCAGCGTGTGCGACACCACTTCCGGCTGCTCATGAATTTCCTTGGCCATGAAATGCCGGTAATTGCCCTTGTCGATCAGGTTGCCGCTGATCTGGGACAGGGTGATGGCGCGCTGCACAGGCTGATCATTTTCGTCGAAAAAGACCGCGCCGGCGTGCGTGAGGATGACCCAGTCTCCTTCTTCGAGATAGGCGATGCGGTTGGTCAGTGGCGCGAGCGCGATCGCGTCGGAGCCCAGGAACATCTCGCCCTCGCCGTAGCCGACCGCGAGCGGCGGTCCACGACGGGCGCCGATCAGCAGATCGTTTTCTCCTGAAAACACGAACGCCAGGGCAAACGCGCCGCGCAGCCGCTTCAACGTCGCTGCCACCGCCTCCTTTGGCGATTTTCCTTCCTCAAGCGCCTGCGTAACAAGGTGAGCGACAACTTCCGTATCGGTCTCGCTTTCCATACGAGCGCCCTTGGCGGCAGCTTCCTCGCGCAGTTCGCGGAAATTCTCGATAATGCCATTATGAACAACCGCAACACGCGCGGTGGCGTGCGGGTGGGCGTTGACCTCGTTGGGGCGACCATGGGTAGCCCATCGCGTATGGCCGATGCCGACATGGCCGGAGAGCGGCCTTTCTGATAGAACGGCGTCCAGATTGTTCAATTTGCCGGGCGCCCGGCGGCGCACGATGACGCCCCCTTCCAGCGTGGCGATCCCGGCGGAATCATAGCCGCGATATTCAAGGCGGCGCAGTGATTCAACGATCTGCCGGGAAACGGCAGTTTTGCCAATAATGCCAACGATTCCGCACATTCAACCTAGCCTTATGATCAGCGTTGTCCGGGTCCGGACGCTTTGTTTGACCGCCACATAGCCGCAGGCGCCTGGGAACGCCAAATGACTGTCTGTTGCAAATCCTAACAATTTCAAGCGCCGCGTGCCTTGCGCGCGGCGCGTTTGGCTTGATTGGCAATGACCCGATCGCGCCCCTTGCCGTCGAGTTCGCTTTGCCGCGTGCGCCCGAAAGCCAGCGCTCCATCGGGCACGTTTTTTGTCAGGGTCGAACCAGCGGCGATCAAGACTTCATCCCCGATGGTAATCGGTGCTACCAGCGTTGAGTTAGAGCCTACAAACACGTCGCGCCCGATCCGCGTGCGATGCTTTTCGGCGCCATCGAAATTGCAGGTGATGGTTCCAGCGCCGATATTGCTGCCACGCCCCACCTCGGCATCACCGACATAGGCCAGATGGTTGGCCTGCACATCAGCGCCGAGTGTTGAGCGATTGATTTCAACGAAATTGCCGATGTGACTGTTGTCTCCAAGCGTGGTTTGCGGGCGGATGCGCGCAAATGGTCCGATGCGGGCGCCCGCAGCAATGCGGCAGCCGGCGAGATGGCTGAACCCGAGAATTTCCCCCGGCCCTGCCATCGACACGCCTGGTCCGAACACCACATGCGGCCCTATCCACACATCATTGCCGAGCACGGTATCGTGCGAGAAAAAGACCGTGTCGGGGGCCACAAGAGTGACACCTGCGTCCATTGCTTCCCGACGCAGACGCTGCTGCATCAAGGCTTCGGCATCAGCGAGCTGGGCGCGGGTATTGACGCCGCGCAATTCATCTTCAGCAACTACCACGGCGCGGGCGATCAAGCCCTCAGCGCGCGCCACTTCGACGATGTCGGTCAGGTAATATTCGCCCTTGGCGTTTGCATTGCCGACCTGTTTCAGCAAGCGCAGAGCATGCCTGGCCGAAATTGCCATCAATCCGCCGTTGCACAAGGTGATCCGGCGTTCTTCGGCGGAAGCGTCCTTTTCCTCGCGGATGGCGATCACCCGTTCGCCCTGGGCCAGAACACGGCCATATCCTGAGGGGTCGGTGGCCGTGAAGGCGGCAATAGCGATGTCCGCCCCTTCTCGCAGCGGTTGTCGCAAGGCTTCAAATGTCGCCGGCGTCAGAAGCGGCGTATCACCAAAGGCAATCAGGACATCGCCGCCGGCCGCTTGCAGGAGTGCGCCCGCCTGCAAGGCCGCATGCGCGGTTCCCAGACGATCATTTTGGACGAAAACATCCAATTTTATATCGAGTTTGCCAACAAAGCGTCGGGCCATGTCGGCGACATCGTCGCGGTCAGGGCCGATGATGACGGCGAGGGCCGACGAGCCGGCGGCGCTTGCAGCCTTCATCACATGGGCAAGCAGCGGCGCACCCGCGATCTCGTGAAGGACCTTGGCGCGGGCCGATTTCATCCGCGTCCCCTCACCGGCGGCGAGGATGATTGTGGTTAGTTCGCGCGACGCCATCGCTGTCTCCGTCCAGCATTTAACCTGATTTTGATAATTTATATCGTGCGGCGTTAACAAGCCGCGCGATAATATGGCATTGCACGCGATTCGCGGGGAGGCCATGCCACGCAAGACGATGAAGGTAAAGCAGACCTTGCAAAGTGACGATGTCCTCGATCTGGGGGCTGCGCAGCACCGGGTGGGCTCAATTCGTGATTATGGTCGGGCAGAAAACATCTGGCGCGACATTCGCTTTCCGGCCGTCTGGGCCGCATCAGCGTTTTTTGCCCTCGGCCTGGTTGTCTATACCAGCACAACCAACCGTGGGGGAGAACGTCTCGCCGCACTGCCAGGCGCGCTTGGCGAACTGATCGGGCAGGCCCAGGGTCCCTCGCCTTCGCAACTGGCCAGTATCGTCAATCAGGAAGTCGACACCGTGCGCGAGGAAACGCGCCGGCTTGTCGCCGAGCGAACGCGACTTGAGCAACGTCTGGCGCGGCTTGAGCGCGACGTTGATGATGTGACAGGGTCAACCAGACGCAGCAATGATGTGACGGGTAGTATCGCTCCAGGCGAGCCGCGCGTGAAAGCGTCCGAAATAGCTCCTCTTTCCCCGCCCGTGGCGCGGGATGGGGCGCGCCCAAGCGAACCGCTACTCGCGCGTAGCGGACAAGGCAGCGCGGACAGTGATCTGGCATCGGCGAGCGGCGGCATCACGCTGGCGACGCGTAGCCAGTTCGGGCTTGATCTGGGCAGCGAGACGACGATGTCAGCATTGCGCCTTCGCTGGCAACGATTGAGCGAACGCAACCGAGCGACCCTCGGGCGCCTGGAGCCGCTGGTCGCCATCCGTGACGGGATCAACGGGCAGCCGGTCCTTTATCTGGTTGCCGGCCCGGTCAACGATGTCGCTGATGCCGCCACGCTGTGCGCCCAATTGCGCCAATCAAACGTCAATTGCCAGCCAACTGCCTATGATGGGCAGCGCCTGGCACTGCGCTGAGGCATTTCCATCTATTCGCGCTTTATGTGTCGCCGGTGCTTGACCCCTGCCAAGAGCATCCATAAGGTCCGCGCGCTTTCATCAGGGCCCGTAGCTCAGTGGTAGAGCATTCGACTTTTAATCGAATGGTCGATGGTTCGAATCCATCCGGGCTCACCACTCCCCTTTT
>JAKFVK010000078.1 GCA_021732205.1 Hyphomicrobiales bacterium
CAAGCCACAAGCTCTGGATCATGATGAAGGCAAGCGCCGTCAGGGCTTGTGTTCCCAGCATCGCCGGCTGCACAAACGCATCACCGATAAAGCCGCCGATCGGCTCGACCTCATCCTTGATCATGCTAGCGACTTCAGCCGGCTTGACGGCCCGGATATCTTCGGGACGAAAACACAGAAGGGTCGCAAACAGGTCAAAGCGCAGGCGGCGCATCATGCGCTCGCCCAGCACGCCCTTGCGCAGATTGATCTCATAACGAAACCAGCCGTTGATGAGCGTCAGAAAGAGAAAGATGAAGCTGAGGACGAGCAGGTAGTGAAGCTGATCGAAGAGGAAGCCGGAGAAAACCGGAACCGACCAGCCACCGAGAAAATCAGGCAGCTCGATTGAAAAGCTCAGCAGATTTGCCGTCAGCTTGCCATCGCGGAACGCTCCGCCCTGGATACCCTCGTTGACGATGCGTTTGGGCAGTTCGAGGGTGGCGAAGAAGAACGGCAGTTGCAGCAGGATCAGCACGAGAATGACGAGCTGGTCGCGCCGGCTGTACCGCCAGATATAGCGGAAAAGACGCGGATCGATCTCGTTCATCAACGCTCCCGGCTGGCGGTCTGGCAAAAGGGAAGCACAGGGTGCACGGCACAATGCGGATCGTGCACGCCTTAGGACACTGACGCGCCGAGCCCAATCGGTTTGGACCCTAATCGGTCAAATCATTCTGTCAACGCGGACGGGCTCGCTGTGCAACCAGCGCCTCAAGCAGAATCTCGGCCGTCCGCGCCGCCCCGTTCAAAACGATGCGCTGCGCGCCATGCGGCTGGCGCATCGTCTTGTCGATCACATCAGCAAGCGCTGCACTGGTCAGTTTCTCTGGATCCAGCAGGCTTGCAAGGCCTCGCCTCGCGAGAGATTGCGCACGCTCGTTCTGTTCGCTCTCCCCTGCCGCAGTGAACGGCACAAGCAGGGAACGGCAGCCGGCGGTGAGCACATCGGCAACCGTGTTGTATCCAGCCTGCGAAATGACGAGCTGCGCTCTGGCATAGCGTTGCGGCAGATCACCCACAAAGCGCACCAGATCGATGTTCTGTGTCCGGCACGATGCGTCAAGGCGGGCGAAGACATCGCCTGGCAGATAGGGACCCGCCACCACCAGCCATCGCGCATCTTTCAGGCATGACATGGCCCGCGCCGCAATCGCGGTCTCAAGCAGTGCCCCGCCCACGCTGCCGCCGCCAGCTGCCACGATCACATCATGGATCGGAATACCCTCAAGCGGCACCGCTTCCGGCCCGACCAACCCGGTATAGGCAAGCTTGTCGCGAATATCGGCCGCCTCAGGAAAACTCTCGTCGAAGGGCGTCACCGCGCCGTCGCCGTGGATGAGGACGAGGTCAAAGGACGAGTGGACAAGATCGAGCATCTCCTTCCGGCGTGCGGGTGATCGACCGCTCTGCAGAATATCGCGGACAGACGAGACGATCAGAACATTGTTCTGCCTCTGGCGTGCTGCGGCAAGGAGCGGCAGCAATTCGAAACGTTGCCCGCGCCGCCCGAAAGGAAAGGCCTCGATCAGCAGGATATCGGCATTGCTGCTGGCAAAGGCCGCAAGGAGCGCGCCCCGGCGCAGATCACGATGATGATCATCAAGCGGTGTCCCGTCAGCCAGACGCAGATCGCTAAATCCCCCGGGTCCGGCTTTCAGCGGCGGCAATTGCACGACATGAGCGGGAGAAAAATCAAGCCCCTCGACGGGTACGCCGCCGCTGGCAACCGTCACATCGATGCCTTTGTCGCACATGGCGCGTGCCAGACGGGCAGCGCGCACCACATGGCCGATGCCCAGCAGGTTTTGCACGAAGAAGAAAACCCGCACCATCATCACTGATCAATCGCTGCAAGCGGCACGCCACAGTCGCGAAACAGACCAAGCAGGGTCATGAGCCCGTGACGATGATCAAAGACATGTCGGACACGCTTCTCGCCAGCCGCGCCTAACGTCGCACGCCGCGCCGGTGTCGCAATCAGCATCTGCAGAGCCGCCGTCAATGCCGGCGCATCGCCTGGCGCCACCAGCACACCGGTCTCGCCGTCGAGAATGAGTTCAGGTATACCAGAGACGGCTGTCGACAGGCACGCCACCCCCTGGCTTTGCGCTTCCATCAGAACGTTGGGCAGGCCATCACGATCGCCATCCTCGGCGATCCGGGATGGCAGGACAAACAGATCGGCGCGGCGATAGGCGGCAAGCACCTCGATCTGGTCGCGGGCGCCATGCCAGATGATGCGATCCTGCAGACCCAGCGCCGCCGCCTGCTCCTTCAGCCGCGAAAGCCCCTCGCCCCCGCCGATGTGCTCGAACCGCCAGTTCATGGAGGCTGGCAAGCCTGCCAGCGCCTTGAGAAGGAGATCATAGCCTTTTTTGTCGACCGCTCGTCCAACCGACAGCAACTGCACCGGGCGCGCCGGGTCGCTGCCGTCAGGCGCCTGAGGCGCGGCACGACTTGCCGCAAAACGCTCAAGGTCAAGGCCGTGATAGACGAGATGAACCGAATCCGCTCGTGACGACAGGGCGCGGAGCGTCTCGTACCCGACCTTCGTACAGGTAACGCTGAAGCGTGCGCTGTCCAGCTTCTGTCGAAGCTCCCAGGGTTGCGACGTCCAGATATCTTTGGCATGAGCCGAAGCGCTCCACGCCAGCCCGCTCATCAGCGAGGCGTAGCGCCCGACGGACGCCGGCGTGTGGATGAAATGCGCATGGAGATGCACGACGTCCGCGCCAAGCTCATCAACCAGGACAGCCGCCTGACCGAAGCGACGGACACGGCTGGGCGAGGGATCCCGCGGCAGGTCCGCAAGGAAGGCACGAAGGGCGGCGCTGAAGCCCTTGCGGCGGCTCACGCGCCACAGCGCCCGCACCACGCGCCAGGGCTCCTGATAAAGATATTCCGGCAGATAAACGACCGGCGCCATGATGGCGCGATGGATGGGATGGATGCGGCTGTCGGTTGGCCGGCGCAACGAAAAAATGCGGATGGCCATGCCGGCCCGTTCCAGGCCGAAAATCTCCTGAGCAATGAAGCTTTCGGACAGGCGGGGATAGCCTTTGAGGATGAAGGCGACGGAAATGGTCAATCGTTGTCCCGGCGTTGCCTAGACGTAGCCACGGTTTGCTGGCTTCTGTCGGAAAAATAACTGGCAATCCGGTCGCAGATGCGCTCAAGGCCGTCCATATCAACCGCCTTGAGTGCCTCGGAGGGGCGCGGGCGCGTTGGCAGATCATGGAGCGCCGCGGCAAAGAGGCCCGGATGATTCGCCGCGTCAGGATGCAGGACAGCGCCAAGTCCAAGCTCGTTGGCTCGCGTGGCACGGATGAGCTGTTCTTCGCGCGGCGTGACGCGCGGCACGAAGAGGGCCCTCTGGTCAAGCGACAGGATTTCACAAAACGTGTTGTAACCCGCCATGCTGACAACACCGCTCGCAGCACGCATGAGCGATAGCAGATGCGCCTCGAAATCAATGACGCGCGCATGGGGATTATGGCGGGCTTTTTGCGAAATATCCTTGCGCTCGTCGGTCGCCATGAAAGGGCCGAGGACAAGAACGAGAGGATGGGTCAATGTGGAATCGTGTTCGTAGGCGGCAAGCGCCTGCGCCATCAGTTGAGAACCATCACCACCCCCGCCCGCAGTGACGACCAGCATATTGTCCGGCCAGGCGATATCCGGCGCCGTGTCGCGCACTTCCCGGCGCAAAAATCCGGTGAAAAGGCGACGGCTCCACAACGCTGCTGAAGCGGGAAGATCGGTGAACGGATCCCAGAAATCCTCGGGACCATACACCCAGATATCATCATAATGGCGATCAATCTTGGTCAGTAGATCGTTGCGCGCCCATTCCCGTTCGAGAAGACGAGGTGAATCCATCACATCACGCAGGCCCAGAACCTTCAGACAACCGCGGCTGCCGAGAAAGGAGAGCGTCTCCTCGACTTCGCCGCGAAGTCCCATCGGCTCCTTGTCGACGATGAAGATGTCGGGATCAAACGATTTCGCCGTGTGCAGAATGATGGAGCGCCTGAGCGCCAGCGTCTGCGTGAGGTCGATATGGCGATCAAGCGACGTGTATTCGCCATTATAGTTTTTGATGACGCTGGGAATTTTAACGAAATCGACTCGCGCCCTGAACTCGAAGGAGCTGGCGATGGGCGAGCCGGAAATGATGAGGACGCTGAGACCTTTGAACGAATCGACCAGCGCGTGGGCAATCGCCTGGCAGCGGCGCAGATGACCCAGCCCGAACGTGTCGTGACTATAAATGAGAATACGCGCATGATCGAGCCGACGTGCCCGCTCCGGCGTGATGACGGTCTCGTTACCCGGACCACCCGCAGGATCGCCGTCCACACTCGCATGTGCGGTTGCGCGGTCGGCGGTCGGTGATGGGCGGGTGAGCATAACCAATCCGCCCGGGTTTCAGCGGTCTATCGGCAGCCGATACGGCCCGCCGCTGGTGACCATCGCCGGATGTTGATCCCGTTGCCAGACTGTCATGCGATTGCCCCAACGTGCCCTGTGTCTCACGCACACCGTCGAAGCACGCAGCCATCAACCAGTCGTCGAGTCAAGCTTTGGGCGGCGACGATGGCTTGCATCGGGAATGCTACGACCCCGGCGGGGAGCGCCGCAGCCCATCCATAGATGCAATATAAGTATTTGTTCTTGAAAGAAATAAAATGGCAAACTAACCAGGTGAACCGCTGTAGATTGCGGCCAGCCGGGTTCTCAATTCACCTTTCAGCACCTTGCCCATGGCGTTGCGCGGCAATTCATCGACAAACTCGATATGCTTGGGAAGCTTGTATTTGGCCAGTGTCTTGCCGAGCACCTGGATGATGTCATCCCCGCTGATCGTGGCGCCTGGCTTGCGTACGCAGACCGCTGTCACCCCCTCGCCGAAATCAGGGTGGGGAATACCGATGACCGCGCTTTCGAGGATGCCTTCAAGGCCGTCGATCTCGCTTTCGACCTCCTTGGGATAAACATTATAGCCCCCCGAGATCACCAGATCCTTCGCCCGCCCGACGATGTGGATATAGCCGCGAGCATCAATCTTGCCGACGTCTCCGGTGATGAAAAAACCATCATCACGGAACTCGGTCTTGGTCTTCTCCGGCATCCGCCAGTAACCGGAAAAGACGTTGGGCCCTTTCACTTCAAGGACGCCTACCTCGCCTTGGCCAAGAACGGTGGCGCTCTTGTCATCGGCAACCCGCACGTCGATATCAGCGAGCGGAAACCCGACCGTTCCGGCGATACGATCCCCGTCATAGGGATTTGAGGTGATCATACCGGTTTCGGTCATGCCGTAGCGCTCGAGAATGGCGTGACCGGTACGCTGGCGCCACGCATCGTGGGTTTCGGCCAGAAGCGGGGCTGAACCCGATACAAAGAGCCGCATGTGACGGGTCGCTTCAGGCGTCAGGCCAGCATGCTGCAACAGGCGCACATAGAAGGTCGGCACACCCATCATCACATTGGCTTTCGCCAGCAGTGCCATCACCTCGTCACCGTCAAAGCGCGGCAGGAACAGCATCGACGCGCCCGACATCAGCACGCAGTTGATGGCAACGAAAAGCCCATGGGTATGAAAGATGGGCAGAGCGTGCAGCAGCACGTCGTGCGCCGTAAAACGCCATGTCTCGACCAGAGTGAGCGCATTGGACGACAGGTTGCGGTGCGTCAGCATTGCACCCTTTGAGCGCCCCGTCGTTCCGGATGTGTAGAGAATGGCCGCAAGATCATCGGGCTCACGGACGACATCGTCAAATGCGCTGCCAGCACCCGCCGCTTTGTCGATCAGCGTGCCCTTGCCATCGCCACCCAGCGTCTCGCAGACAAGAACCTTGTGTCGCGCGCCAAGCGCCGCCACCTCGGCGTGGATCTGCGGGCGACAGACAATGACCGCGGGCTCGGCATCACCGACGAAATAATCAAGCTCGGTGAGCGTATAAGCCGTATTGAGCGGCAGAAACGCTGCGCCAGCCCTCAGACAGGCAACATACAGGAATACCGCTTCCGGCGACTTGTCGATCTGGACCGCCACCCGATCGCCGGGTTTTACGCCGAGAGTGACCAGAGTGTTGGCAAGGCGGCCGCTTTCAGCCAGCAGGTCGCGATAGGTATACACCTTGCCGCTTGCCAGCGTCATGAAAGCCCGATCGAGCGAGGGCATGCGGTCACGAATGAGCGAAAAGAGATTATCCATTGTTCATACCTGCTGAAATGGGTTTCGGCCCCTCTGACCTGGGGCGTTTACGGCCGGGCATCCGCGATTTCGGGCCCGAGTATTTTTCGAACCACACTACTGGTCGCGACCGTTCCGCGTTCGAAAAACGCTTCATGATTAGTCTCGATCGCCTCGAGATCATAAAGGTAATTGACCATCAGACCATACGCATGCCGCAACCCGCGCGGCGAGCGGTCGCCTAGAAAGTTCAGTCGCTCGAGACGGGCGCCATTGCCAAGATGAAACCGGGCAACGGGATCAATCACCTTGCCGCGCCCATTCCTGGCCCGCGCCAGATAAAAGGCCGCAGCCTTCAGAAACGGTTCGCGCAGGCGCGCTG
>JAKFVK010000202.1 GCA_021732205.1 Hyphomicrobiales bacterium
CCTATGCGGCAAGAGGGATGTCATTTGTCCCGCCCTGTGTCATGCCGTTTGCGAGCAAGCCAGCCCCATGCAGCACGAGATCGCCGCAAGTACCGATTATCTGACGCTGTCGCTGATTTTCCTGGTAGCGGCGGTGGTCGCCGTGCCGCTTGCCAAACGGCTGAAGCTTGGCTCGGTGATGGGATATCTGGCGGCTGGCATTCTGGTCGGGCCGCAGGGTCTGCGGCTGATCGGCGAGGCGCAGACGGTTTTGCATGTCTCGGAGCTGGGCATTGTCATGTTCATGTTCCTCATCGGTCTTGAGATGAAACCCTCGCGCATGTGGTCGATGCGCCGTGACATCTTCGGGCTCGGCGCCCTTCAGGTCGTGCTGACCGGGCTGGTGCTGACGCTGGTCCCTATCGGCTTTGGGCGGCCGCTTGAAGCATCCATCATCGCCGGCTTCGGTCTGGCGCTGACGTCAACGGCCATCCTCATGCAGATCCTCAATGAGGGTGCCGAGGTGCAGCAGCCGCACGGGCAGCGGGCGCTGGCGGTGTCGATCTTTCAGGATCTGACAATCGTACCGCTGCTGGCACTTGTGGCCTTCCTGTCCCCAAACGCCGCACCGAGCAGCGAAGCGTGGTGGATCGGTGCGGCGAAAATCATCGGCGCGGTGCTTCTGGTCATCCTCAGCGGGCGCTATGTGCTCAATCCGCTGTTTGCGGTTCTCGCCCGGGCCAATACTCGCGAGATCATGACGGCAGCAGCCTTGATGGTCGTCATCGGGGCGTCGGCGGTGATGACCCTTGCCGGCCTGTCGATGGCAACGGGCGCGTTTCTGGCCGGCGTGTTTCTGGCTGAATCACGCTTCCGCCATCAGCTGGAAGCCGACATTGAGCCGTTCCGCGGGCTGCTGATGGGCCTTTTCTTCATGTCGATTGGCATGACAATCGACCCCCAGGTTCTGGTGGGCGCCTGGTGGCGATTGCTGATTGGCATTGTGCTACTCATTTTGCTCAAAGCCGGCGTCATGTACGCGCTGATGCGGCTTTTCGGCTATGATCACCCGCAAAGCGTGCGGGCAAGCCTGCTGATGTCGCAGGCGGGGGAATTTGGCTTCGTGCTTTTTGCCGCCGCTGTATCGGCGCAGGTGATGCCGGCCGATCTGGCGTCTATTCTCGCCGCCGTGGTCGTCCTGTCGATGGCGCTTGCCCCGTTTGTCTACCGTCTGGCCGCCCGCATTATCAGCATCGGGCCAGCCAAGCCTGAACCGGAAAGCGATTTCAGCCAAGCGCGCGGATCAGTCCTCCTGATCGGCTTTGGCCGCTTCGGTCAGGTTGCCTGCCAGTTGCTGCTGGCTGAAGGCATTGATGTCACGATCATCGACAATGATATCGAGATGATCGAAAGCGCCGGAAAATTCGGCCATCGCGTCTATTATGGCGATGGGTCGCGCTATGACGTGCTGCGGGCGGCGGGCGCCGAGCGGGCACGCCTCATCTGCATCTGCACCGATGGTCAGGAAACGACGACCCGCATCGTCGATATCTGCAAGGGCGCCTTTCCTCTGGCTCGTATCTTTGCCCGTTCCTATGACCGTCGCCATACCATCGACCTGATCGAAAAAGGGGTCGATTTCGAGCTGCGCGAGCTTTACGAGAGCGCAATCGTCTATGGCCGCTCGGCGCTGGAGCATCTGGGCCTGGAGACAGAGCGGGCGCGCGAGGTCGAAGCCGATATGCGCCAGCGTGATCAGGTGCGGCTCACCGAGCAGCGCGCCGGGGGCATACTGGCCGGCGCGGACACTCTCTATATCGGACCGGGCGTGCGTCCGGAACCATTGACGCCGGTCAAGAAGCCAGCCTCGGCCAAGCGCCCGGCAACCGTCATCGCCAAACCCGCAGCCAGCGATCCAACGCTGGTTGATGGCGGGGCGGGTCTGTGAGCGAGGTCGCGCCGACGCCGTCCATCGGGTCAGCGAACCCGCCCCGGCCTGCTGCTCCCGGCGTTCCTGCGGGAAAATTCACGACGGGATCGACGCTGCGCCATGTCGTGGTCATGTCTGCCACCGGCGCGGTCGGCCTGATGGCGATCTTCGTCGTCGACTTCCTCAACCTGTTTTATATTTCCCTTCTCGGCCGTCAGGAGCTGACGGCTGCGGTGGGCTATGCAAGTGCCCTCTTCTTCTTCCTCACCTCGATTGGCATCGGCCTGTCGATTGGCATCGCGGCTCTGGTATCGCGCGCGCTTGGCGGGCGCGACAGGGAGCGGGCCCGGCGTCTGTCGGCCTCCGGCCTGATCCTCGTTACCATCTTCATGACGGTGGTCAGCGCCGCCATCGCCCTTGCCCTGCCGGTTCTGGTGACATGGCTTGGTGCCGAAGGCGCCACCCGCCTCATTGCAGAGCGCTTTTTGTTGATGACGCTCCCCTCCACGCCGTTTCTGGGCATCGGCATGGCGTTATCGAGCATCCTGCGCGCGGTTGGCGATGCGCGGCGCGCCATGTGGGTGACACTTGGCGGCGCGATCGCGGCGGCGATCCTTGACCCCATCCTCATTTTCGGCATGGGGCTCGGCATTGACGGCGCGGCGATCGCCACCGTGCTGGCACGGATCGCCTTTGCTGCCATCGGCGCTTACGGCGCCGTTCATGTCCATCATCTGGTGGCAAAACCGCAGCTTCGCGATTTGCCCGCCGACGCGCTGGCGCTGAGTGCAATCGCGCTGCCCGCCATCCTCACCAATATCGCCACGCCGACTGCCAATGGCTATGTCACCTCGGCCCTGTCGGCCCATGGCGAGCCGGCGGTGGCGGCGTGGACGGTGATCGGGCGCCTGTCGCCGCTGGCCTTTGCCGGTATTTTTGCCTTATCGGCAGCCATCGGTCCGATCATCGGACAAAACCTTGGGGCTCGCCATATCGACCGGGTGAGGGCGGTGATCACCAATAGCCTGTTTCTGACGCTTGCCTATGTACTGGCCGTATGGGCGGTTTTGATTGCCAGCGAAAATGCGATCATCGGCTATTTCGCGGCGTCTGATGAAGCAGGGCAGCTGATCCGCTTTTACTGTGAGATCGTCTCGGGGACGTTCCTGTTCATGGGCGGGCTTTTTGTTGCCAACGCCGCCTTCAACACCCTTGGCTCGGCCCTGCTAGCGACCGCCTTCAACTGGGGGCGCGCGACGCTGGGAACCATCCCGTTCGTGATGATCGGCGGGCACATGGCAGGCGCCAAAGGCGTGATGCTTGGCCAGGGCGTCGGCGGCATTGTTTTTGGCATTGCCGCCGTCGCCACAGCCTATTGGGTTATCGGTCGGTTGGATCGCTCAACAGCGCGCTGACCTCGCGGCGCAACTCGCGGCGGGCCTCACGGCGGCCGGCGCGGCGCGCCACCAATTCGAGGCTGGGATCAGCTGCCATCGGTTGTTCGAGCGAGGCAATGACATCGCCACGCGTCAGCCCGATATCGGCCAGGGCGCGATCGTCGAGCTCAGCCAGATGATTGATCTGGGCGCGGTTGCGGAGCGCCTGGATCAGTGCGGCTGATCGGTTGCGCAGGCCGGCAAGCGCTTTTTCAAACCCGCCAGTCAGCCTGGTAACGTCGGTGATGGTGCTGATTTTTGCGGAAATGTACGACATGACGTTCGTCCTTAGTGCTTAAAGCGGTAATTTAACCTCAATCGGGGACGTCCCCACTTGACAATTGTTTTATGGCGCAGTCTCATTGATCCGTCTAATTAATTGATATCATCATAATCACCACTAAAAATGATGAATAGACCTTTGCGAGGTTCTGTCATGCCCATCCTTCTTGATCCTGATCATATGCGCACTCTGGTGGCGATTGCCGAAAGCGGCAGCTTCACGCGGGCGGCCGATGAGGTGCACAAGGCGCAATCAGCGGTGTCGATGCAGATGAAGCGGCTGGAAGATCAGCTTGGCCGGCCATTGTTTGAGCGCGAAGGCCGACAGTCGCGTCTGACAGCAGACGGCATGCGGCTCGTGGAATTCGCCCGACGGCTTCTGCGGTTGAACGACGAGGCGGTGGCGAGCTTTCGCGCGCCCGGCCTCAGCGGCCATGTCCGCCTGGGCACGCCAGACGATTACATGGCCAATTTCCCGCAATTACTGTCGCGCTTCGCGCGCGCTCATCCCAGCGTCGAAGTCACGGTAATGTGTGAACCAACATCGGAACTTCTCAAACGCCTGCAGCAGGATGATGTCGATCTGGCGATCATCACCTATGTCGGGCAGACGCAGCGCGCCCGTATTTTCCGCCGCGAGCGGCTGCTGTGGGTCACCTCTGACCGCCATTCGGTGCATGAGGAACCGACCGTACCCCTGGCACTGGGGCGGCCTGACTGCAGCTGGCGGGCAACCGCGATCCTGGCGCTTGACAGCATCGCGCGCCGCCATCGCCTCGTATTCACCAGCTGGAACGCGCCGATTGTCGGACAGGCCATCCTGGAAGGATTTGCGGTGAGCGTTCTGCCTGAATCGGCCCTTCAGCCGGGCATGCGGGTGTTGACGGCGGCTGACGGATTTCCTGAACTGCCGCCTGTCGAAATCGCGCTGGTGCGGGCTGCAGGCGCGGTTAATCCGCTCGCCGAGGCGCTGGAGCGCTACATCGTCAGCGCGCTTGATAACATCGGCGGCGGGCTGCCGCTGCCGCTCTCGGTCGCAGCGGAGTAGGGGGGATGAAAATGTTGCCAGCGCGCCATCACCGCCTCGTTGACATCAAAAGCGAGGAGCTGCGCGGTGGCATGCGACGCAAGCTGATCGTCGGGCAGAAACTGATGCTGGCCGAGGTGTGCTTTGCCAAGGGTGATGTCGTGCCGCGTCATAGTCATGAAAACGAGCAGATGACGCAGGTCATTTCAGGCGCCATGCATTTCTGGTTTGGCGACAAGGATGAGCAGGAGATGGTCCTGCGCGCCGGAGAAATCGTCACAATTCCGGCTTTCCTGCCGCATCGGGCGGAGATTCTCGAAGACACCGTCTCATTTGATATCTTCACCCCGCCGCGTGCCGACTGGCTTGCCGGCACGGATGCCTATCTGCGCGGCTGACCCGCACTCTCAATAGGCATATTCGGTGAAGATCGGATCGATGCGCCCGCCCCAGACGCCATGGAATTTGTCGAGCATTTCCTCGGCGAGCGTCTTGCCGCTGTCGATGGCCCGGTGCAGGGGATCGAGATAGACCTCCTCGGTGCCATCGCGCCCATAGCAGCTCATATCGCGGACAGCGCGGGAAGCAAGGCCTGACTGCGAGATGGCAACCGCCTGCCGTGCCAGTTCGCGCACCGTTGTTTCACGGAATCTGGTGCCGAGTGCGTGACGGGGAACCGCATCGCGCAACGCCTGCCGCTCCTCCTGCGTCCAGTCGCGGACCATATCCCAGGCCGCATCCAGGGCGGCTGGATGATAGAGGATGCCGACCCAGAAGGCCGAAAGAGCGCATAACCGGCTCCACGGCCCGCCATCGGCCCCGCGCTGCTCGATATAGCGCTTGAGACGCACTTCGGGAAAGACCGTCGAGAGATGATTGGTCCAGTCGGACTGTGTGGCGCGCTCGCCTGGCAATTGCGGCAGACGACCGGCCAGCAAATCGCGAAAGGAGGCGCCGGCAACGTCGTGATAGGTATCGCCGCGCTTCACAAAATACATCGGTACATCAAGCACCCAGTCGACATAGCGCTCGAAACTCATGCCAGGCTCGAACACAAACGGCACCATGCCGGCGCGCGCATTGTCGGTATCGCGCCAGATTTCCGAGCGGAATGACAAAAAACCATTCGGTTTGCCTTCGGTGAAGGGGGAGGCGGCAAAAAGGGCCGTGGCGATCGGCTGCAAGGCGATCGACACACGCATCATTTTTACCATCTCGGCTTCGGAGCTGAAATCTGTATTCACCTGCACGGTCGAGGTACGAAACATCATGTCGATGCCAAGCTTGCCGACCTTGGGCATATAATTCGCCATGATCTTGTAACGGCTCTTGGGCATCATCGGCGTTTCAGCGCGCGTCCAGCTGGGCGACATGCCGACACCAAGAAAGCCAATCCCCAGCCGGTGGCCGACTTCGTTCACCTGGGCGAGATGGGCGTGCACCTCGCGGCAGGTTTCATGAATATTGGACAATGGCGCACCGGAAAGCTCGAACTGCCCGCCCGGCTCCAGCGAAATCGCGCCGCCGCCGACCGGATCGGCAAGACCGATGATGTGCCTGCCATCATTGATCGGCTCCCAGCCGAGCAGGCCTTCCATGCCGGTCAGGAGTGCCTCGATGCCGTGCGCCCCCTCATAGGGAACCGGCTGGTGGCCGGCGATGGTGAAAGCGAATTTTTCGTGCTCGGTACCGATGCGCCAGCGCTCGCGAGGCTTTGATCCCTTCTCGAACCAGGCGACGAGTTCATCGCGGCTCTCGATGGGCGTTGCATCTGTGCTATCGCGCGCCATTCATATCGCCCTTCAACGGTTTCAAAAGCGGGGGAACCATACAAGCCGTTTGCCAAGGCGCAAGCTGTTTTGATGCCGATCACATCTGCGTGTCTTGCCAGTCGCCGAGAGCCGACTGCACGATGGCGAG
>JAKFVK010000204.1 GCA_021732205.1 Hyphomicrobiales bacterium
GTGGTCCGGCCGGGTGACGAACCCTTCGTCGCCTCGCCCCTGCCGGGCGTGACCCGATTGATGCTCGATCGCGAGGGCGGCGAAGTGGCCCGCGCAACGACCATCGTGCGCTACGCCAGGGGCTCGCAATTCTCATCGCACGACCACGCGATGGGCGAGGAATTTCTGGTCCTTGACGGCGTCTTTTGCGACGAACATGGCGCCTATCCCGCCGGCACCTATGTGCGCAATCCGCCAGGCTCACACCACGCGCCCTTCAGCCCCGAAGGCTGTACGATATTTGTAAAACTGCGTCAGTTCGCGCCCGATGATCGCAAACAGCTTGTCGTCGATACAACGACAGCCGTGTGGCAGAATGGCAGCAAGGAGGGTGATCATATGCTGCCACTCCATCATCACGATGACGAGCGAGTGGCCATGATCCGCCTCAGCGCCGGCAGCCGCTATGAGCCAGCAAAAGATCAGGGCGGGACAGAGATTCTGATCATCGAGGGCATCCTTTACGATGGCGCCAGTGCTTATCCCGGCAGAAGCTGGTTGCGCCTGCCGGCCGGCGATTGCGCCAGCCTGTCAACGCGAGATGGCTGCACGTTCTATATCAAGAGCGGTCATCTGGGCTGAGGCTTGCTGGTGACGAGGATCATCACAGGTCGATGAAAGGGCAGCATGGCCCTTGACAGGCTGGAGATTTCCACAACCGGGAATTTCGTGGAGGTTCCGGTGGCTGGCACAGCCAATGCAACCTTGACCGCACCGTTGAACGGGACCAGCGATGCGTCGGCGCAATGGAACTTCGCCCTGCTACCACACGTTGCCAGGCATCCTGAAAAGCCGGTAATTTGGCGATTATTTCACGCCGGCGAATAAAAAATTTACCATACGATAATCTATCACGAACAATCTGAATGTAGTTTAATAATTACATAAGGAATAACTATGACTTACGCAAAAAATTCTACTCAGGATACAGATTTATCCTCACGTCTGAATTTCATGAAGATCGACGCCGAAAGTCGGGAGGCGCTGCGCCGGTTCTGGCCGCATGTCCACGCGGCACTGCCAGCCATTCTCGACAAGTTCTACGCGCATGTGACGTCTGAACCCTTTCTGGCGAAGCTTGTCGGCAGCGATGTGCCGCGTCTCAAGAGCGCACAGGGATCGCATTGGGAAAAGCTGTTCAGCGGGGCATTCGATGATGCTTACGTCACCAGCGTGCGCACCATCGGCACCATCCACAATCGGATCGGGCTTGAACCGCGCTGGTATATCGGTGGCTATAATCTGATCCTGGGTGAACTGGCCGGTCTGGTGATGCGGCGGGCGGGCTGGGGTGGGCGTACACGTCACAATCTGATGCGCGCGGTGACCGCAGCGGTCATGCTCGACATGGATATCGCCATTTCGGTCTATCAGGAGGCGATGCTGGCCGACCGGCAGAAGCGCCAGACAAAGGTCGACGCCATCATCGGCGATTTCGGGTCGCGCTTCACCGGCATGCTGGAAGAGATCAGCGGCACGGCGACCGACCTTGCCGCCACGGCCAAAACCCTTTCAGGCGCGGCTGATACATCGGCGGCGCAGCTGACAACTGTCGCCTCAGCTTCGGAGGAAAGCGCTGCCAACATCCAGGGCGTGGCGGGTGCTACCGAAGAAATGTCGGTGACGCTCGCCGAAATCACCCGGCGGGCAGGTGAATCGGTGCGCATCACCGGCGATGCGGTGACACAGACCGAACACGCCAATCAGACGATGCAGAACCTGCAGAAGGTCGCCAATGATATTGGCGCCGTGGTGAGCCTGATCAGCGATATCGCCGGCCAGACCAATCTGCTGGCTCTCAACGCCACCATCGAGGCGGCACGGGCAGGCGAGATGGGCAAGGGTTTTGCCATCGTCGCCTCCGAGGTCAAGACCCTGGCGCAGCAGACTGCCAAGGCCACTGACGACATCCGCAGTCAGATCGAGCTTATCCAGCGCTCCGCCGGCGCTTCGGTGAAAGACATCGCCACGATCACGACCGTCATCATGACCATCAGCGAGGCGGCAACCGCCATCTCCGGCGTGGTGGAGGAGCAGGACACGGCGACCAAGGAAATTTCGCACAACATCCAGGACGTCTCGACGGCGATCAGACAGATTTCGCAGAGCCTTTCAGCGTCCAACGAGGCGGCCGGACAGGTCCGCAGCATTGCCGACACTGTCCTTACCGTTTCTGATCGTGTCATGAGGCAGGAACAGCGTCTGCAATCGGCCCTCTCGTCCTTCTTCGACGAGATCCGCGCCGCCTGAAGACGAATATCAGCAAGTTCAAGATGGTGGCAGCATGAATCGCAAGGCGATCGTGCTGGCAACACAGTGCGCTTTGGATTAAAGCCAGATTGCGCTTGTCTTTTGACGTTTTTCCGGCCAAGCGCCACTGATCGGCAAGCGCTGCAACTAGCCCGCCTTCCAGCATTGATGACCGCCACCATCTTCGCAAACAAAGCCCGGAGGGGAAACTGACGGAAACGAATGATAAAGGAGACGTCGCGTCCATGGCCGGTTTCGCATGAGTTTTCTCGATAACCTCTTTGGCCTGAGTGGCAAGACGGCCCTCGTCACCGGCGGGGCGAGCGGTATCGGGCGCATGTGCGCTGAGGCGCTTGTCAGGGCGGGCGCGCGCGTCATGATCGCATCGCGCAAGGGTGCGGCCTGCGAAGCGGTCGCAACCAGCCTCAACGCCTTGGAGGCTCCGGGCAAGGCGGAAGGCTTTGCCGGCGATGTCGCGACTGACGCAGGCGTCAAGGCGCTGGCCGCAGAGGTGGGCAGCCGGACGACGCAGCTTGATATTCTCGTCAACAATGCCGGACGCAGCTGGGGCGAGCCAATGGAAACATTCCCCTTCGCGGCCTGGGAAAGCGTCATGGCGCTCAACGTCGCCGGCCTCTTCACGCTGACCCGCGATCTGCTGCCGCTCCTGAGGACCGCCGCCACGGCGGACGCGCCAGCGCGTGTGATAAATCTGGGCTCGGTGATGGGGACGCTGCCGCTGGGCGATGGCGCCTATTCCTACGCGGCATCGAAAGCGGCCGTCCACCACCTCACGCGCATCCTTGCCAAGGAGCTGGCCGCTGCGCACATCACGGTCAACGCCTTTGCTCCGGGCCCCTTTGCAAGCAAGATGACGGCGTTCGCCACGGCGGACGACAAACGCCGCGAGAAGGTGGCGCAGGTGGTACCGCGCGGGCGCATCGGTTCGCCCGAGGATATCGCCGGCGCCCTGCTCTATTTGTGCGGGCGCGGCGGGGCCTATATCACCGGGGCGGTGCTGCCGATCGATGGCGGTCTGGCGGTTGACATCGGCGAAAATCTTTTTCCCGAAGCTGAGTAACAGTGGAGCGCGCCGACGATGAGTATTCGATTTGACCAGCGCGTCGCCATCGTTACCGGCGCTGGCAACGGGCTTGGCCGAGCGCACGCGCTGGGTCTGGCAGCGCGGGGCGCCAAGGTTGTCGTCAACGATCTTGGCGGCGCGCTTGATGGCAGCGGCAGTTCGGCACGCGCGGCGGAACGCGTCGTGGACGAGATCAGTGCCGCCGGTGGCGAGGCCTTTGCTGATGCCGGCAATGTCGCGGACGCGGCAGCGGTCGAGGCGATGATTGCCACAACATTGTCGCGCTATGGCCGCGTCGACATTCTCATCAACAATGCCGGCATCCTGCGCGACAAGAGTTTCGCCAAGATGGAGATGAGCGATTTCCGCGCCGTGATGGATGTCCATGTCATGGGTGCGGTTCATTGCACGAAAGCGGTATGGGAGACGATGCGCACGCAAAATTACGGGCGCATCCTCTTCACCACATCGTCATCCGGCCTTTACGGCAATTTCGGCCAGGCCAATTACGCAGCTGCCAAGGCAGCACTCATCGGCCTGATGAATACGCTTCATCTTGAAGGAGAAAAATACAATATCCGCCTCAACGCGCTGGCGCCGGTGGCGGCGACCCGCATGACGCAGGAGCTGATGCCGAAGGAGGCGCTTGGCCTGCTGAAGCCGGAAGCCGTGACGCCGGGCGTCCTCTTTCTGATGAGCGAGAACGCGCCCTCGCGGGTCATTCTTGCCGCGGGAGCGGGAGGCTTCGCCGTGACCCATATCATCGAGAGCGAGGGATTGCAGCTTCCCGGAGACCCCGTAACCCCGGAGGCGATCGCTGCGGCCTTCGCCGATATCAGCGACGCGGGAAACGGCAAGGCCCTGCAGGGTGCCTTCGAGCAGACAGCCAAATTCGTCACCCGTGCCCTTGCGGCCGCGCCCAAATCATGAGCGGCGCGAAGGAAAGGATCGCGCTGACCTCGATTGCCGCATCGGCCGCGCTGACGATAGGCAAATTTGTGGCGGCCCTTCTGTCGGGATCGCTGGCGCTGTTGTCGGAAGCTCTGCATGGTCTCATCGATACCGCCGCAACCATCATGACCTGGCTTGCTGTACGTTTTGGCGACAAGCCCGCCGATGATGACCATCAATTCGGCCATGGCAAGATCGAGAGCATCGCGGCTCTGGTCGAGGTCGGCCTGCTGATCGCACTTGCCGCTGGTGTTGCCTATGAAGGGATAAGGCGGTTGTTTGGTGCGGCCAGCGATGTCGAAGCCTCGCCGCTTGCCATCGGCGTTCTCGTCGTCTCCATTATTGTGGACTTCTTCCGTGCCCGCGCGCTGAACAAGGTCGCGAAGGAAACCGACAGCCATGCGCTGGAAGCGGACGCCTTGCACTTCTCGACTGATATGTGGTCGTCAGCTTTCGTCATCGTCGGGCTCGTTGCTGTGGGCGCCGGCTTCCCCCAAGGCGACGCGCTGGCGGCGCTGGTTGTCAGCATGACGATCGCGATTGCCGCCTGGATGCTCGGCAAGCGGACGATAGATGCGCTGATGGATGCCGCACCAACAGGGGCAGCCGACAGTGTGCGACAGGCAGCACAAAGTGTGCGCGGTGTCATCGATGTTGAACAGGTGCGCACCCGCAAGGTGGGCGCGACGCTGTTCGCCGATGTCTCGGTGGCGGTGCCGCGCATGCTGCCGCTTGACAAGGTGGCGCAGGTCAAAAGCCAGATCATCGCGGCGGTTCGTGCCGAGATCCCCGGCGCCGAGATGACGGTGACAACCCACCCTCGGGCGCTTGATGATGAAAGCCTGCTGGAGCGGGTGCTGCTGATTGCGGCAACGCGCCGGGTGCCGGTCCATCACGTGACAGTCCAGCAGATCGAGGAGCATCTGGCGGTTGCCTGCGATATCGAGGTCGATGGCCGCATGAGCCTTGAGGCGGCGCATGTCATCGCCAGCCGCTTCGAGGCGGCGCTGCGCGATGAGTTTGGCGCGCAGACCGAGGTTGAAACCCATATCGAGCCGCTTGATCCGCACGGGATCAGGGGGCGCGATGTGATGGAGGAAGAACGCGCCTCTCTCGCCACTGCCATCACCCTGGCAGCGCGCGCGCACCCGATGCTGGGCGACATCCACGACGTCAGAGTGCGCGAAACAGCCAAGGGACGGGTGGTTCATTTTCATTGCCTTGTGGACCCCAAGCACACGGTGGCCGAGGTCCATCAGGTCATCGATGCGTTCGAGCATGATATCAGGCGCATCGACCCGGGCATCGTCAGGGTGGTGAGCCATGCTGAGCCCCGGCGCGGGGACGCGGCGCGCCCTTGATGGCGCCATCACACCCGCCTAATTCTTGGCTATGAGCACATCCGAATCATCTCCGACCATTCGACTGAGCGACTATCGCCCGCCCGATCATCTCATTGCCCGTGTTGACCTTGACATCCGCCTGGATCGCAAGGCGAGCGAAATCTTCGCCCGCCTTGGCGTGAAGCCTCATCCGCAAGGGGTGGCCGGCGCGCCGCTGATCCTTCATCGAGACGATGTCATGCCCGCGCGCATTCTGCTCGATGGGCGAACGCTACGCGCCGATGAGATCGCAGTCGAGGCAAGGCAGCTGATCCTGCACAAGGTGCCGGACAGGCCCTTCACGCTCGATCTCCTGAATATCGTCGACGCCGAGGCCAACACGACGTTGAACGGGCTTTATCTGTCAAATGACGTGTTCTGCACGCAGTGCGAGGCCGAAGGCTTTCGCCGTATCACGCCCTTTATCGACCGGCCTGATGTGCTGGCGCGCTATCGCACCCGGATCGAGGCAACAAAATCCGAGACGCGCTATCTCCTGGCAAACGGCAATCCCGTAGCCAGTGGCGATCTGGCCGAGGGACGCCACTTCGCGCTGTGGGATGATCCGTGGCCGAAGCCCTCATATCTCTTTGCGCTGGTGGCGGGCAATCTGGCACGGGTGAGCGACACCTTCCTCACGCGATCAGGGCGCGAGGTGCGGCTGGATATCTTTGTCGAGGAGGGGAAAGAGGACCGGTGCGCCTTTGCGATGGAAAGCCTGAAACGGGCGATGGCCTGGGACGAGCAGGCGTTCGGGCGCGAATATGATCTCGATGTCTTCATGCTGGTCGCCGTCAGCGATTTCAACATGGGAGCGATGGAGAACAAGGGTCTCAACATCTTCAACGACAAATATGTGCTTG
>JAKFVK010000244.1 GCA_021732205.1 Hyphomicrobiales bacterium
TCCGACGTCAGCACATTGCCGAGAAACGGCTGGTTGTCGCCGGGCTTGGCACTGCCGGTCGGGATAAAAAATCGCCCGAAGCCGGTCTCGTTTGCCACGCGCACCAGAAGACGGGCGATGGCCACGGGCTCATAGGATGTTCCAAGCCCGAGAAAGGGACAGGTCAATACCGCGCGTTCGAAATAGCGTGCCCGGCGGGTCATGAAGCGCAACACAATCAGACCGCCCGTTGAATGTGCAAGCGCGTAATAGGGCGGCGGGCAATCTTTCCTGACGACCTGCTCGAACAGGGCCACCAGATCGGTTTCATAGCGGTCGTAATGGCTGATGTGGCCCTTGCCCGGGTTGGATAACAAGCGTTGAGAGCCGCCCTGGCCCCGCCAGTCAAGGGTCGCCACCGCAAAGCCTTTGGCGCGCAGATTGGTTATGGTCTCGAAATATTTTTCGATGTATTCGGCCCGCCCCTGTAACAAGCAGATGGTGCCCCGGCCCTGGCCGGAAGTGGCAAGCCAGCTGGCCGTGCGCAGGCTGATCGCGTCGCTTGCCTGGATCACCTCCACGCGTGCGCCATCAGGAACGGGATTAGCAGGGGTGGCGATCAACGGCATCGACGCTCTCGCGGACAGAAGGGACGATCAGGGGCGGGATCCAATCCGGCTCCGACACAAGACCTCAATGGTATCATGTCCCCTCTACCAGTCGCTGGCAGGCTAACCTAGAGCTGATTGGCCGGCATGGCACTGAGCGACGTGGCGCGAAGCGCCCGGTCAGGGGTGAGGACGCTCGCCGACAATCGTGCCATCGCTGGCTACGACCAGTTGGCGCCGGTCGCCACGTGCGCTGGTCGCGCTTACCAGATAGACATCGCCGCGTTTGCGGATGTCACCCAGGTGGCGATAGCCGCGCCGCTGCAGCAAAGCGCTGATCGTCTCGCTATCCGGAGGTGTTGCCGGCTTGCTGGTGAAGATCTGGGCAGCCAACGGCAAGGTGAGCGCCGACAGGCTGGCAAGGACGAGAATGAGGGAGCGACGACGCATAAGGATATCCGGCAGGCAAAAAGCGATCATGTTGGCGTCCTGGATACCGGCGCCTGCTTGAACCGGACGCTACCTGCCTGTTCACGCCCGATTCATCTGATCCGTCTGGTTTCAACCGCGTTTGTTATATTTTTTCTGTCGCCGCCCTTGTGTCCGTTTGATCGTTTCCTACATCACCCTTGTGGCGGCCCAACCGGGAGCCATGACAGGCTGGGCCCCATGGGCCGGTTTGTGGTCACGTGCGCCTGCGGGCCTGCGCCTGTGGTCGCCATCATGTCGCTTCTTAAGGAGGATATGTCATGCGTATCGATTTTTCCCCGCTTTATCGTTCAACCGTTGGCTTCGACCGGCTGTTCCAGATTCTTGATCAGGCCGGTGGTGCCGAGACCGTCCCGGCCTATCCGCCCTATAATATCGAGCGTACGGCGGAAAATGCCTATCGCGTGTCGATCGCAGTCGCTGGCTTTGCCGAAAAGGACCTCAGCATCGAGGTCAAGGAACTGGCATTGACGGTGCGCGGCGACAGGGCCGAAAAAGCTGACGAGCAGCGCGAGGTGCTGTTCCAGGGCATTGCCGGGCGTTCCTTCGAGCGCCGCTTCCAGCTCGCCGATCATGTCCAGGTTGTGGGTGCGGTGCTGGAAAACGGCCTCCTGCACATCGATCTGGTGCGCGAGATCCCGGAAGCCAAGAAGCCCAAGCTCATTCCGATCAAGGCCGGCGCTTCGCGGGCGCTGGAAGGCGCCAAGATTGAAGGCGTCAAGACGGCTGCCTGAACTTGTTTCCAACGGTCAAACCGACAGAGGCGCCCCTTTGGAAAGGGGCGCCTTTTTTGTCAACCACGGAGGTGCTTACACTGATCGATGCCCTCGGCTTTGTCACGCCTGCTGGCGCGCGGTGGCGAGCGCGGTGAGAAAATCATCCACGTCCTTGATGGTCGTCTGAAACGAGCAGATGAGGCGGGAAATTTCCTCATGCGGTTTCAGGCTCGCGCCAGCTGCAAGTGATGATGCGCCCGGCCAGGGGTAGAAGACATGGCCTGACTGACGCAGGCGATTAGCAAGCGCCACCGGCATGATGGGGAACACCTCATTGCCGTCGGCTGGCCAGGCGAGCATCAATCCGCTCGTGACGAGGCCATCAGCAAGGCGCTTGGCCATGGCGTTGGCATGGGCTGCCAGATCGCGCCAGTGGCCGGCGCCAAGCCAAGCGTCGAACTGGGCGGCAACGAACCGCATTTTAGATAAGAGATGGCCGCCACGCATGCGACGATAGAGAAAATCGGCAGCGCGGGCAGGATCGAAGAAAACGACCGCTTCGGCCGCCATGGCGCCGTTCTTGGTGGCGCCAAGCGACATGACGTCGACACCGGCTTGCCATGTCATGGCGGCGGGGCTGGCATTGGTACTGACGAGAGCGTTGGCGAAACGGGCGCCATCGAGATGGACGGTGAGGTGATGCTCATGGGCCAGCCCAGCCAGCGCGGTGATTTCGGCGGGTGTATAGCAGGTGCCGCATTCGCTGAGATTGGTGAGGCTCAAGGTTGCTGGCTGTGTTGAATGCGCGTCGCCCCGCCTTGCCCGTGAAATGGCCAATTCCAGCGCCTGCGGCACGATTTTGGCGCCAGTACCCGCAATACCATGGAGTTTGGCGTTGCTGTAGAATTCCGGCGCGCCGCATTCGCTGGTCACGACATGTGCCATCTCATGGGCATAGATGGTGCCCCAGGGCGGCGTTACATGGGCAAGCGCCAAAGCGTTGGCCGCCGTGCCGGAGGTCATGAAAAAAACAGCGCAATCGCGCTCGAAAATGGCTGAAATGGATTGTTCAGCCCGCCTGGTCCATTCGTCGGCGCCATAGGCGGTCGCCGGTCCGGCCTGCATGGCTGCCGATACCGCATTGATGACGGGTGTGCTGGCACCCGCCCAGTTATCGCTCGCAAATGACATTGCTGCTGCTTTCCCAAATTTGAATACCAAGTCCGCAATGTGGCTGCGTGAAAGGCAAGGATCAACCGCGGGGCCGGTTGATTGGTGTTTGATTGCCGTGGATGGTCATTATGCGCAATCATTGGTATGGCCAAGACGGAGTTTACGAAAGACTATGCTGAGCGATGGCACTGGCGGCTTGTGAGGGGTCGCAAGCTGTGGCAGGTTGCGCTTTCGGTTAGGACAGGCATGTTGCCATATTTTCGCAGGGGCAGAGCAGATCAGTTTGCCCTGACGATGACGGACGGAACGGATGGAGGCACGCATGGGCGATCAATCGCTTGGCCACAATGCGGTAACGGGTGTGGAAACCGGCTTGTCAACGACAGCCCGAACGGTTCGCCCGGGCAAACCGCTCGCCCATGGCCTGTTTGATCCCAAACGCGAGCATGATGCCTGCGGTGTCGGCTTTGTTGCCCGCATGTCGGGCGAGAAATCCCACGACATCGTCGAGATGGGTATCCGCATGCTGCAAAATCTCGAGCATCGCGGGGCGGTGGGGGCTGATCCGCGGGCAGGCGATGGCGCCGGCATGCTCGTGCAGATCCCTCACCCCTTCTTTGTCCGGGAAGCAGCCAAGCTTGACATTACCCTGCCGGAACCGGGTCGCTATGCGGTCGGGCATATTTTCATGCCGCTCGATGCGGATAGTCGCGGAAAGATCAAGAAGCGGCTGGCGGAGATTTGTTCGGAGTTCGGGCAGAAGCTTCTCTGCTGGCGCGTTGTGCCTACCGACAATTCAACACTTGGCGAGAGCGTCAAGCCGTCGGAACCCTACCAGGTCCAGTGTTTCATCGAACGTGGCGCGGCGATCAAGAGCGAGGAGGCTTTCGAGCGTCGTCTCTACATCATCCGCAAGGTGCTCTCGAACTTCGTTGCCGCGCAGAGCGACCCGGCGATGGAGGGGTTCTACGTCGTCTCGCTGTCGTGCCGCACCATCACCTACAAGGGCATGTTCCTTGCCGATCAGCTGGCCGCCTACTATCCCGATCTGTCGAGCCCGGATTTCGTGTCGGCGCTGGCGCTCGTGCACCAGCGTTTTTCGACCAATACCTTCCCGGCCTGGCCGCTGGCGCACCCCTATCGGCTGGTGGCGCATAATGGCGAGATCAACACGTTGCGCGGCAATGTCAACTGGATGGCGGCGCGTCAGGCGACGATGAGCTCGGAGAAATTCGGCGATACCATCGATCTGCTCTGGCCGATTTCCTACGAGGGACAGTCGGACACGGCATGTTTTGATAACGCCCTCGAATTTCTCATCCAGGGTGGCTACAGCCTGGCGCATGCCATGATGGTGCTGATCCCGGAAGCGTGGACCGGCAACAAGCTGATGGATGATGGTCTGCGTGCCTTTTACGAATATCACGCGGCGATCATGGAGCCGTGGGATGGCCCGGCGGCGGTGGCGTTTTCCGATGGCCGGCAGATTGGCGCGACGCTCGACCGCAACGGCCTGCGGCCGGCGCGCTATTTTGTCACCGATGACGGGCTCGTGGTGATGTCCTCCGAGATGGGGGCGCTGCCGATCGAGGAAAGCCGCATCATCCACAAATGGCGGTTGCAGCCTGGACGCATGCTGCTGATCGATCTGGAAAAGGGCCGCATCATTGATGATGAGGAGGTAAAGAAGGAGCTTGCCTCGCAGCATCCCTATCGCGACATCCTCGACCGGACGCAGATCATCCTCGAAGAGATGCCGGCAATGGAGGCGAGCGGCCCGCGCGCCAAGAGCCCGTTGCTCGACCTGCAGCAGGCATTTGGCTACACGCAGGAAGACGTGAAGCTGCTGATGGCGCCGATGGCGACGACAGGGCAGGAGGCGGTCGGCTCGATGGGAACCGATACGCCGATCTCGGCATTGTCGTCGAAATCAAAGTTGCTCTACACCTATTTCAAGCAGAACTTCGCGCAAGTCACCAATCCGCCGATCGATCCGATCCGCGAGGAAATGGTGATGAGCCTTGTTTCCTTCATCGGCCCGCGCCCCAACGTGTTCGACACGCACAAGTTGTGGGATGAAAAGCGCCTCGAAGTGCGCCAGCCCATCCTGTCGAACGAAGATCTGGAAAAGATCCGCGGCATCTCGGAAATGGCGGAAAACCATTTCATGACGGTGACGCTCGACATCACCTATGCAGCCGACAAGGGCGCGGCGGGCATGGCGGAAGCCTTGCAGCGGGTGTGCGAAAAGGCCGAGCGTTTTGTCGTCAATGAAGAGCGCAACATCATCATCCTGTCCGATCGCCTGGTAGGGCCGGGGCGTATTCCCATTCCGGCGCTGCTGGCAACCGCCGGCGTTCATCACCACCTCATACGCAAGGGGCTCAGGACCTCGGTCGGCCTTGTTGTCGAGACCGGTGAAGCGCGCGAGGTGCACCATTTCTGCTGTCTGGCAGGCTATGGGGCGGAAGCGATCAATCCGTGGCTTGCCTTTGATACCATGCGCGACATTCACCGGCGCGGCGAATTGCCGCCGGAGGTTGATGGCGACGAAGTCGTGCGGCGCTACATCAAATCGGTCGGCAAGGGCATCCTGAAGGTGATGTCGAAGATGGGCATCTCGACATATCAGTCCTATTGCGGGGCGCAGATTTTCGACGCGCTCGGCCTGTCACAGGAGCTGGTTGACCGCTTCTTCTACGGCACCGCCTCGACCATTGGCGGCATTGGTTTTGCCGAGATCGCCGAAGAATCGGTGATGCGCCATGATCAGGCCTTCGGCGAGGACCCGGTGCTGCGCCACACGCTCGATATCGGTGGCGAATACGCGTTCAGAACGCGCGGTGAAGACCATGCATGGACGCCCGATATCGTCGCGCATCTCCAGCATGCGGTGCGCGCCAACCTGCCGGCCACCTACCGCGAATTTGCCCGCGCGGTGAACGAACAGAACGAGCGCTTCACAACCGTGCGCGGCCTTTTCCATCTGAAGGGCGCGGACGAGGTCGGGCGCAGGCCGGTCGGGCTGGATGAGGTCGAACCGGCCGCCGATATCGTCAAGCGCTTTTCAACGGGCGCCATGTCGTTTGGCTCCATCAGTCGCGAGGCGCATACGACGCTTGCCAGGGCGATGAACGCGATCGGCGGCAAGTCGAATACGGGTGAAGGCGGCGAAGAGGCCGACCGCTTCATGCCGCTTGAGGATGGGTCTGCCAATCCGATGCGCTCGGCCATCAAGCAGGTTGCCTCCGGGCGCTTCGGGGTGACGACGGAATATCTCGTCAATGCTGATATGTTGCAAATCAAGGTGGCGCAGGGTGCCAAGCCCGGTGAGGGCGGGCAGTTGCCGGGCCACAAGGTGGATGCGAGCATCGCCAAAGTACGCCATTCGACGCCCGGTGTTGGCCTGATTTCGCCGCCGCCGCATCACGATATTTATTCGATCGAGGATCTGGCGCAGCTCATCTTCGACCTGAAGAATGTCAACCCGCAGGCCGATATTTCGGTCAAGCTGGTATCGGAGGTGGGTGTGGGCACGGTCGCGGCCGGTGTTGCCAAATCGCGTGCCGACCACATCACCATCTCAGGCTATGAG
>JAKFVK010000159.1 GCA_021732205.1 Hyphomicrobiales bacterium
GCGTGTCTGCGGCTGGCAACAGGCAGACGTGACAAGTTAACAGCGTCTAGAAGGCCTGATTTCCCTATGGTCAAAGTCAACTTTGTTACTGCTGACGGAAAATCTCATCCAGTCGATGCCGAAATCGGTGCGACGTTGATGGAAGTTGCCATCCGCAACATGGTGCCGGGTATCGAGGCTGAGTGCGGCGGAGCCTGCGCCTGTGCCACGTGTCACGTTTATGTCGACGATGCGTGGCTGCCGGCTGTGGGCGCCACCGGGCCGATGGAAGAGGACATGCTGGATTTCGCGTTTGATGTACGGCCGAATTCGCGCCTGTCGTGTCAGATCAAGATCACGGACAAGCTGGACGGCATCACCGCACATATCCCCGAGCGTCAGGGCTGACGGCGCAACCTTGTCATCAGGCGGTAATCATGAGCGTTGCACCGATTGAAACCGATGTCCTGATCATCGGCGCCGGCCCGGTCGGGCTGTTTGCTGTGTTTCAGCTCGGCCTTCTCGACATGAAGGTCCACCTCATCGACATCCTTGACCGTCCCGGTGGGCAGTGTACCGAGCTTTATCCCGAAAAGCCCATTTACGATATTCCCGGCTTCCCGCGGGTTGATGCCCAGGAACTCGTCGACCGCCTGATCGAGCAGGGCAAGCCGTTCGGGCCGACATTCCATTTCAATGAAATGGTCGAGCGGCTGACAAAACGCCAGGATGGGCGATTTGCTGTTGAGACCGATGGCGGCAAAAGCTTTGTTGCCAAAGCGGTGATGATCGCCGCCGGTGGCGGCTCGTTCCAGCCGAAGAAACCGCCGATCGAGGGCATAGATGCCTATGAAGGCAGTTCGGTGTTTTATTCGGTGCGCAAGATGGACGCCTTCCGTGACCGTGAGGTGCTGATTGTGGGCGGCGGCGATTCAGCACTTGACTGGACGCTCAATCTCGAGCCGGTGGCAAAGCGCGTCACCTTATTGCACCGGCGCGATGCCTTCCGCGCCGCGCCTCATTCGGTCGAGCGCATGAAGGCTCTGGCGGCCGAGGGCAGGATCGACTTCAAGCTCGGGCAGGTGACCTCCCTGGAGGGTGCCAACGGCAGATTGTCAGGCGCCAACATCAAGGGTGACAAAGACAGTTTCCATATCGCCTGCGATATGATGCTCCCCTTCTTCGGGCTGACGATGAAATTGGGGCCCGTGGCCAATTGGGGTCTGGAATTCCACGAAAATCTGGTGCTGGTTGATACCGAACGCTTTGAATCCTCCGTGCCGGGCATCTTCGCGGTTGGTGACATCAACTGGTATCCGGGCAAGCTGAAGCTCATTCTCTCCGGCTTCCACGAGGTGGCGCTGGCGGCGCAGGCGGCACGGCGGATCTGCCATCCCGATAGCCGCTATGTGTTCCAGTACACGACGTCATCCACGAGCCTGCAGAAGAAGCTCGGCGTCGCTGGCTGAAGACAGGGCGGCAGGTTAGGGCCGGGTTATTGCGCCGGCTGGACAGCGTTGCCGCGCGCTTCAAACGTCGTCTCGTTGCCGGGCGCTGGATCATCAGGAATGAGAAAAGCAAGCAGCAGCGAGACGCTGGCGATCCCGCAGCCGATGGCAAATACCGCCGAGGGGTTCCACAGCCAGATGAAGCCGAAGACGGCCGGGATAAACACCGCAGCGATGTGATTAATGGTGAAAGCAACACCTGCGGTGGGCGCGATATCGGCCGGATCGGCGATCTTCTGGAAGTAGGTCCGCTGGGCGATCGTCAGGGTGAAGAACACGCCGTCAGTTATAAAGAAGAAAGCTGCCAGGACGGGATTGTCGGTGACTGCG
The DNA here is from genome assembly GCA_021732205.1 of Hyphomicrobiales bacterium. Taxonomy (GTDB): domain Bacteria; phylum Pseudomonadota; class Alphaproteobacteria; order Rhizobiales; family UBA4765; genus Raskinella. Next base: position 1,818 of record JAKFVK010000159.1, read on the forward strand.
TAGCCCAGGAAAACGATGATGAGGGTGATGTTTTCAAACATCACGGTCCGCCGCTCGCCAAAGCGGGCGATGGCCCCCCCCAGGCGCGGCGCGGCGATGGTGTTGATGGCATAGGTGATGAGAAGCAGCAGCGCCATCTTGGATACGCCGAAGCCGAATTTCTCGACGAGCAGGAAACCGCCAAAGGCCATGAAAATCTGTCGCCGTGCGCCGACCATGAAGGTGAGCGCATAATAGAGCCAGTAACGCTGGCGCAGGACGAGCCCTTTGCGCTGCACGACGGGCCCGTTGAAGCGCGGAAAAAACAGGGCTGTCGCAACCCCCGCGCACACCACCACGAGACCTGAGACAAGGAACAGCGTTTCATAGCTCGGGTTAAACAGCGTCCAGGCCAGCATGATGACGCCGAACGCCGACAGCTGGCCGATCGCCTGCGCCGAGCCGATGCGCCCGAGCACGCGCGGGGCTTGTGCTTTCGGAACGATCTGCAGGGTCAGCGATTGTGCCATCGTCTCATAATAGTGGAAGCCGACCGACATGATGAACGTTGTCATCCACAGGCCGATGATCGTCGGGAAGTAACCGGTCAGTGCAATGCCGACGCCGAGGACGACGAGACTTGCATAAGCCAGCGTCTGCTCGCGCATGATCAGGATCCAGGCAGCCGCCGTGAAGGCGAGAAAGCCCGGAATTTCGCGTATCGATTGCAAAAGGCCCATATCGCGGCCGGAGAAGGCAACGCTTTCCTTGGCGAAATTATTGAGAAGCGCGCTCCAACTGGCAAAGCCGACGTAATTAATTGCCGCCATCACCATGAGAAGAGCGACGGGATTTTGGCGCAATGCGGCAATGCGGTTCGAAGCGACGGTCATCCCTGACCGTTAAGGGAGACGATCAGCGCTGGCAAGCGGCGAGCGGCATGCATGGCAGGCTGCGCCGCATGGCAGGAATGCAGGTGGGACGCTTGATCCAGAGCAATGCCATGGCACCGCAAAGGCGTAATATTGCCGTGGCCGTGCGGCAGGATTGCCTATCACGAGAATTTCTTTTCAAAAGGAGTTGGACATGTTCCAAAAAGTGCTCGTTCCCGTTGATATTCTGGAGCCCAGCTTCTCCAGAAAGGCGATCGCCAGCGTCGAGGCGCTGATCAAGGCCAATGATGGGGAGATGCGACTGATCTACGTCAGTGCGGTGATTACGCCGATGGTGGGCGAATTCCTGCCGCCAGCCTATGATCAGGAATCGCAGGCGGAAGCCAAAATGAAACTTGAGGCGCAGGCGCAATCGGTCACGCTGCCGAAGGACAAGGTCAGCACGGTGGTCCGACTTGGCGGGATTTACCACGAAATCCTCGATGAGGCGCGCAGCTTTGGCGCTGATCTGATCGTGGTCGGCTCGCATCACCCGACCATGGCGACCTATCTTCTGGGATCGAATGCGGCGAGCATCGTGCGTCACGCCCAATGCTCGGTTCTGGTGATCAGGTAGGGCGGGCAGCTGTAGCGGGAAGCTTTTTCCTCAGATTAAAATCGTGCTCTATCGCGTTGTTTTATGGGCGTATCATCGCAAGACTTCGTGCATTGCTGCGCCGGGCTTTAAACATCGCGGGGTGATGGTTTGGGCAGCAGATGCAGCGGTGGATGGCGCGGATCGTAGATGCGCGGCCAATTATAATAAGTGTATCGCAGTGCAAATTGACCGGAATAAAGGGCCAGAAAAGTAAAAAAGACGCCGGCGAGGATACCCGACGTGGTGAATCCGAGATAGGCGGCCCAGAACATGCCGAGGACCGGCAGACACCACAGCAGCGAGTGAAGGCAATAGGCCAGCAGGCCGGGACCAAAGCGACAGATCGCACCCGGCGCCTGTGCGGCAAGTGCCGCGTGGACATGGCCAAGAAACGCAAGAAAAGCGCCATTGCGCGTGCGCATTCCGCCTGCGCCTGCGGTGGTCGTCGAGGTGACACGAAGTTCCTGCCGGTCAGTGCCCTGGAGATCAACGATCCAGCGCGGCGCGCTCAGGCGGGACGCGTCGTAGAGGATGCGACAATGCCTCAGCTGCGCGATTTCAAGAGCACCCGTCCGCCCCTTTTTGTCCGCCCACGAGAGGACACCACCGGCGAGAGCGAATTCCACGTCCGGGGACAGTGCATGCGGGCGCTGACGATAGACCACAGATTCATTGGCTGATTGCATAAGGCAAGAGAGCGAGCCAAATCGCCGCCGTCAAGAGCTGATATCTGTACTTAACGCACGAGTTCGCGCATGGCTTCATCCAGCCCGTCCAGGGTCAGCTCGAACATCCGTTGATTGAAAATCTGGCCGATCATGGAGATCGACGGCGTGTAGGACCAGAATTTGCGCGGCATCGGATTGAGCCAGACGGCGCGTGGATAGCTGGCGGTAATGCGTGACAACCACACCGCGCCCGGTTCCTCGTTCATATGCTCCACCGATCCGCCGGGCATGGCGATTTCGTAGGGGCTCATGGACGCATCGCCGACAAAGATCACACGGTAGTCATTGCCATAGGTGCGGAGCACATCGAAGGTTGACTGGCGCTCCGCATGACGGCGGCGATTGTTTTTCCACACCCCTTCATAGAGGCAATTATGGAAATAGAAGTATTCCAGCGTCTTGAACTCGCTGCGCGCTGCTGAGAACAGCTCCTCACATGTGCGGATATGGTCATCCATCGAGCCGCCGACATCAAGAAACAGCAGGACTTTCACAGCGTTGCGCCGCTCCGGGCGAAGCTTCACATCAAGATAGCCATGCTCGGCTGTACCCTTGATGGTGCCGTCGAGATCCAGTTCGTCGGCAGCCCCGGTGCGCGCGAATTTGCGCAGGCGGCGCAGCGCCACCTTGATGTTGCGGGTTCCGAGTTCGACATGGTCATCGAGGTCGCGGAATTCGCGCTTGTCCCACACCTTGACGGCGCGGCGATGGCGGCTTTCGTGCTGACCGATACGAATGCCTTCGGGGTTATAACCATAGGCGCCGAAAGGGGAGGTGCCTGCCGTGCCGATCCATTTGCTGCCACCCTGGTGGCGGCCCTTCTGCTCGGCCAGGCGCTCGCGCAGCGTCTCCATCAGCTTGTCCCAACCACCGAGAGACTTGATCTGTTCCTTTTCCTCGTCCGTCAGGAATTTTTCGGCGAGCTTTGCCAGCCACTCCTCGGGAATTTCTGCATTTGCGGCATCCGCGACGTTTTCAAGACCTTTGAATACATGGCCGAATACGCGATCGAAGCGATCAAGATGGCGCTCGTCCTTCACCAGCGCGGTGCGTGAGAGATAGTAGAAATCCTCGACGCGGCGCCCTGCAAGGTCAGCGTCCACCGCCTTCAGCAGCGTCAGATATTCGCCAAGGCTTACCGGCAGGCCGGCTGCTTTCAATTCCTGGAACAGGGTGACGAACATGCGGGTCTCATCTGCCTCGTTAATCTTATGTCATGCGCGCCAGCTCGGCCAGAATATCGCCGAGTTTTGGTCGTGCAAGGGCAGTGAAAGGTAATGGGCGGACGACGTCGAGCGTCGACAGGCCGACGCGTGCGGTCATCATGCCATTGACCATGCCCTCGCCGAGCTTGGCGGAAAGCTTGGCTGCCAGCCCGTGGCCCAGCAATTGCTCGACCACCCCCTCGCCAAGCGCCATGCCACCGGTGACCGCGAGGTGGCCCAGCACCACGCGGGCAAGCTTCAGGGAAGCAAGCCCGCCTGGCCGTGCGCCGTAGAGTTCGGCAAGCTTGCGCACGAGAATGGCGCTTTGGGCGATCACCATGGCAACGTCGAATATGGCGCGCGGGGCGACCGCCGTGACAATCGACACGCGTCGGGCTGCCTGGGTGATGAGGGTGAGCGCCTGGCGGTCGAGGTCCTGCATCAGCCGGCGCTCGGCAAGGCGCACTAGGTCGGCGCCATCGACGATATCGGCCATGTGACGGGCCAGTTCGCCACGCGCCCGCGCCATGTCGGGGCGGCTGGCGTAGAGCGCTGTCAGATCGCCGGCAAGGGAGCGGGCCGCGTCGCGGTCATCGTTACCAAGCGTCGCTTCAGCGCGGGCGTGCAGATGTTCGACGCGCGCGAGGCGGGCAAGGGCTGCAAATTCGCGCACGCCGAGGACGATCAGCGCCATCGTCAAGATGATGGTAAGCAGAAGCCCGAGCGAGCCCAGATAGGTCGAATAGGAAAACAGGCGGCTCACGATATCGGCAACCGCAAGGCCCATGGCCAGCGAGACAAGGCCAGCGAACGCCGAGAGCGCAAGTTTTGTCCACACGCCGCGGCCAGGCCGTGCCTTCGGCCTCTCGGTCATTTCAGGCGCAGCGATGAGGCCTGGCGCTTCAGGCAGAATGGTGACGTTGCGCGTCTCCTGCGCCATCTGTTCGCTGCCGGCGTCGCCGTCAAGACGCACTGCCTTGGGGCGTCGTCGGGCGGTGCTGTGATCTTCCGTCATGCGAGATAATCTCCGATGAGGAATTGCAAAGCGCGATCAAGGCGAATGTGAGCCATTGCCGGGCTCGCGTCGCTGCCACGCGCAAGCGGCGGGCGGAAACGCAGGAAGCGCATATCGGCCTCATCCGGCGTTGGTGCGTCGCGGCCTTGCGATAGGGCGCGCTCAGGATCGTCGGGCAAATCGCCAGGAAACAGGGCGACTTCGCCGCTGCCGTCAAAACGTCATCGCCC
>JAKFVK010000090.1 GCA_021732205.1 Hyphomicrobiales bacterium
GTTCTGGATGCCGTGCTTGAGCGTCGCGGTCGATGAGGGGCAGCCGGAGCAGGCGCCGCGCATATTGAGATAAACCACGCCATCGGCATAGCGGCGGAAGGTGATGTCGCCGCCGTCCTGGGCGACTGCCGGGCGGACCCGCGTTTCGAGAAGATCCTTGATCGCGTCGACGATCTCGGCATCTTCCGGCGCGAATTCCTCCTGCGTGGCTTCGCTGCCAGAAGCCTCCGCCATCACCGGCGCGCCAGACAGATAGTGTTCCATGACGGCGCCCAGAATCGAGGGCTTGATATGCGCCCAATCCTCGTCGGGGGTCTTGGTTACGGCAACAAAATCCTCACCAAAGAAAACCGTCGCGACGCCTTTGAGCGCAAACAGGCGCTCGGCCAGAGGTGAGGCAATCGCATCCTCCGCCTGGCGAAACTCGCGGGTGCCGCTGCCCAGGACCGGCTTTCCCGGCAGGAATTTCAAGGTGGCTGGATTGGGCGTTGCTTCGGTCTGGATGAACATCGGGGCCTCGCTGGCTGATTGTCGCCTGAGATTGTGATCACGACAGGCTGTTTCAAGCCGTCTTATGACATAAATCGCTCAGGATAGCGCATCAATTTCAGCATCGCTGAGATGTCCGGGAACGATGGTGATGGGAACAGAAAAGGATGCAATCGCCCCACCCGCCAATGCAGCGATCAACGGGCCTGGGCCCTCACGCCCGGTGCCCGCCGCCAGAATCAGGATAGCGATATCCTCATCCTCGCTGATGAGGCGCAATATTTCCGCCGCCTTGTCGCCCTCACCCACATGGCGTTCGGGCTCGAGGCCGGAGACGGCGCGCACACGGATGGCGGCTTGTTGCAGCGCTTCTTGTGCCGCGTCCAGCGCTTCCTGGCGCATCAGTGCTTCTACACCCACCCAGGACTGGCGGTCTGGCGGCTCGCTGATCGCCAGCATCACCACCTGGCCGCCGGTCGATTGTGCCCGTCTGGCGGCATAATAAATGGCGCGGTCGCTCTCTGCCGTACCATCGACGATGATGAGGAATTTACGCTGGTGTCCGGGTTCGCTCGACCGGCGTGGCGATTGCGGCATGGCACGGCCTCATGAAGGGTCAGGATTAAGTGATCAGCGGCAAGCCTAGCCTTTTCAGCGGCTGCGCAACAGGCCGACGATATCGCGAACCTCACGCATGATCGGCGCCGCGATGGCGCGCGCGCGCGCCGCCCCGTCGGCAAGAACAGCCTCGACAGCGCCTTCATCATCGAGCCAGCGGCGCATGTCAGCCGAGATCGGTGACAAGCGCGCGACCGCAGCATCGGCCAATGCCGTCTTGAAGCGGGAAAACTGCCCGCCGCCGAATTCACCGAGAACGGACGACACATCCTCGCCCGTCAGGGCGGCATAGATGCCAACGAGATTTTCCGCTTCCGCCCGCCCCGCGAGCCCCTTTTCCTCGGATGGCAGAGGCTCGGGATCAGTCTTGGCCTTGCGGATCTTCTGGGCGATCGCCTCAGGGCTGTCAGTCAGATTGATGCGCGAATAATCGGAAACATCTGATTTCGACATTTTCTTGGTGCCGTCGCGCAGGCTCATCACGCGTGTCGCCGGCCCCGTGATCATCGGCTCGGGGAGCGGGAAGAAGGCCTCGCCAAACCCCTGGCTGGCGATCGAGCCGGCGAAATCCATATTGAATTTCTGGGCGATGTCACGCGACAGTTCCAGATGCTGCTTCTGGTCATCGCCGACCGGCACGTGGGTGGCCTTGTAGACCAGAATATCAGCGGCCATCAGCACCGGATAGGCATAAAGCCCGACCGCCACGTTTTCGCGATCCTTGCCGGCTTTTTCCTTGAACTGGGTCATGCGATTGAGCCAGCCGAGGCGCGCCACGCAATTGAATATCCAGGCCAGTTCGGCATGCTCCGCGACCTGGCTCTGGTTGAAGATGATCGACTGTTTCGGATCAAGGCCACAGGCCAGATAGGCCGCTGTCACTTCGATAATGGCGCGGCGCAATTCGACCGGGTCCTGCGCGACGGTGATGGCGTGCAGATCAACCACGCAATAGATGCATTGATGCGTCGACTGCATCTTGATCCAGTTGACCATGGCGCCAAGATAATTGCCCAGATGAAGATTGCCGGTTGGCTGCATGCCCGAGAATACTCGCGGCGCAAAAGGCGTGGTCATTATTCGCTTCCCTGTTTCCGGCGCTGCTTATCGCCGCAAGTCGGCAGGCTGGCAAGGGGCGAGGTGCCTCAACGAGCGGGCGGCGGGTTGTCGCTGAAGACTGCTAAAAGAGCGGCGCGGATGTTCACCTGAACCTCTTTCTCCTGGATTTTCCCACCCAGAAGATTGGTGACATAAAAAACGTCAACCGCGCGCTCGCCAAAGGTGGCGATATGGGCCGAGCCGATATTGAGATCAAGATTGGAGAGTGCGGTTGTCAGATCGTAAAGCAACCCCGGCCGGTCAAGGCCGGAGACCTCGACAACGGTAAACGCGTCCGACCAGGAATTGTTGACAAGGACGTCCGGCTCGATCTCAAAATGCCGGTAGCGGGGCCGTTTGGCCAGACGCTCCGCGACAAGCTGGGCCAGGCGCAGCTTGCCGGACAAGACATCGCGTATTGAATTGGCGACCCGCTGGGTGCGTGCCAGTTCCTCGTCCTCACGCTCGAAAGCACGGGTGAGGAAGATAGTATCGAGCGCCTCACCCCTGGTCGTCGTGAAGATCTGGGCATCAACGATATTGGCGCCGGCGGCCGCACAGGCCCCGGCGATCGTTGCCAGCAGGCGCGGGTGATCAGGGGCAAGAACCGTCAGCTCGGTGATGGCGCGGAAGGCGTCGGTCTGGACCGAGGTCGCCAGTCGCAGGCCGGAGCGGCGCGAATCCCGCAGCAAGGCCGCATGCGCCACTTTGCGGCTGGTTTCAACCTTGAGCCAATAGGGAGGATAGTGGCGGGCAAGCACGTCGGCCCGATCCTCGTCGCTCCACGTCGACAACACCGCCGCCAGGTCGGCCTTCGCCGCTTCGACGCGATGGCTGCGATCAATCTGGCTGTGCCCGCCGGCCAGAACAGGCTCCGTCTCGTAGTAAAGGGTGCGCAGCAACTGCCCCTTCCAGCCATTGAAGACGCCCGGGCCGACGGCCCGAATATCGGCAACCGTCAGTATCAACAGCAGCTTCAGACGCTCAAGGCTCTGGACGGTCGTGGCGAAGGCGGAGATGGTCAGCGGATCGGACAGATCGCGCGATTGGGCGATCGTCGACATGGTGAGATGTTCGCGCACGAGCCAGGCTACGGTATCGGTTTCAGCCGCCGTCAAGCCAAAGCGCGGCGCGAGGCGGCGGGCCACTTTCTCGCCCGCCAGCGAATGATCCTCTGCACGCCCCTTGGCGATATCGTGGAGAAACAGCGCCACATAAATAACTCGCCGCGACTGGATGGTCGCAAAAACTTCCGTCGCCAGCGGATGCTCTTCCTTGAGGCGTCCGTTCTCGATATCCGACAGGATCGCGATGCTGCGCAGGAGATGCTCGTCGACCGTGTAGTGATGGTACATGTTGAACTGCATCATGGCGATGACGCGGCCGAACTCGGGCACGAAACGCCCGAGAACCCCGGCTTCGTTCATGGCCCGCAGCCGCAATTCAGGCGCATCATGCGAGGTCAGCAATTCGAGAAAGACGGCATTCGCCGCAGGATCATCCGCCAGCCTGCTGTCGAGGAGATGAAGCGAGCGGGTGACCGCCCGCAAGGCATCGGGATGCAACGACACGTTCAGCGCCTCGGACGCCGCGAAAAGCTTGATGAGATTGATCGGCGCGCGCTCGAACACCTGGTCGTCGCGCAGCGTCAAACGATTATTGACGATCAGAAAATCGGGATAATCCGGCGCTTCCACAGGGCGCTGGCCACGGAAGCGGCGCACGAAGCGGTTGAGGAGCGGCGGCGGCTTGACATGACGCGCTTCGAGCGCGGCAGAGAGGATGCGGGTGAGATCACCCACGGTCTTCGCTACCATGAAATAATGCTTCATGAAGCGCTCGACGGCGCGCAGAGCCGAATTGTCGCGATATCCCATCCGCAGCGCCACCGCCGCCTGGACGTCGAAGGACAGGCGCTCTTCGGCACGGCCGGTCAGGAAATGGAGATGGCAGCGCACGCGCCACTGGAATTCTTCGCACTTTTCAAAACGACGCAGCTCGTTGCGGTCGAAAACACCGGCACTGACCAGGTCGCGCGGGCTGCGTACGCGGTAGACGTATTTGCCGATCCAGTAGAGCGTGTGCAGGTCACGCTGGCCGCCCTTGCTTTCCTTGATATTGGGCTCGACGAGGTAACGCGTATTGCCGGCACGGCGATGGCGCTGATCACGTTCGTTGAGCTTGGCGGCAACGAATTCGACCGCGGTCCCCCGCGCCACCTCGCGGTCGAAGCGCTGCATCAACTCGTCATGGAGGGCTGGATCGCCCCACAGATGACGGGCTTCAAGGATGGACGTGCAGATGGTGGTATCATCTTTCGCTGATCGGATGCATTCAGCGACCGAGCGGGTCGCGTGGCCGACTTTCTGGCCAAGATCCCACAGCATGTAGAGGATGTATTCGATAACGCTCTCGCCCCACGCCGTCCGTTTGTAGGGCAGGAGAAAGAGCAGATCGATGTCCGAACCGGGCGCCAGTGTGCCGCGCCCGTAACCACCAACGGCGAGGATCGCCACGTGCTCGCTATCGGAAGGGTTGTCCTGACGAAAGACGTGGGCGGCAACGAAATCGGCGAGCGCGCCGATCACCTCGTCCTGGAGGCGTGACAGGCGCTCGGCACATCGCAGCCCGTCGTGATCGGCGAGGAGCGATTGTTCTGCTGCCTGCCGGCCGGAAGCCAGCGTGTCCTTCAGAAGAGCGCGCACACGGGCTGTCGTCTCGGTTGAGCGGATATCGACCGCCTCGCCGGCGATCTCAGCAAGCAAGCGACGCAATTTTTCCTGATCGCCCAGTCCCGCATCGTGACTGAGCGAACTGGCGGGCAGGCCCGAATCGGCAAGGGGAGGATCAGCTCTCATGCCGGCAGCAGATACCGGCTTCCCCGGGTGTCAGGCAAGAAGGGGAACCAGACGGTTCACCCGGTCCGCGCCAATCTGGCGACTGGTTTGGACGCAGCTGCGGCTTTGGCGCGGCGCTGGGCGTGGGTTGAAATAAAATCAGCAATGCGCGGCTGGATTTCGGAGCGGAAGCGCGAACCGTTGAACACGCCGTAATGGCCAACGCCGGGCTGCATGTAGTGCGCGCGCAGATCCTTGCTCAGCCCCGTACACAGGCGGTGCGCGGCCTCGGTCTGTCCGCCGCCTGTGATGTCGTCATTCTCGCCCTCAACCGTCATCAGGGCGACACGGGTGATCTTGCCCGGATCAACCAGGGTGTTGCGATGCATCAGCTCGCCTTTGGGCAGCGCGTGGCGGATGAACACGGCGTCCACCGTCTGCAGATAGAATTCCGACGTCAGGTCCATGACCGCCATGTACTCGTCGTAGAAATCCTTGTGCTTGGTTGCCGAATCGCCATCGCCCTTGACCATGTTCTCGAACATCTCACGATGGGCGTTCACATGGCGGTCGAGGTTCATCGACATGAAGCCGCCCAGCTGGAGGAAGCCTGGATAGACGGTGCGCATGAAGCCTGGATAGGGAAACGGCACCGTCATGATCACGTTGCTGCGGAACCAGTCGATGCCCTTGTCTTCGGCAAGTTTGTTGACATCGGTTGGTGCGATGCGAGTGTCAATCGGTCCGCCCATCAGTGTCATGGTGGTGGGCACCAGCGGATCCTTGCGCGCCTCCATCACCGAGATTGCCGCCATCACTGGAACAGAGGGCTGGCACACGGCGATCACATGCGTGCCTTCACCCAGGTGATGGAGCATGGAGATGACATAATCGACGTAATCGTCGAGATCGAAGCGGCCCGCCGCCAATGGCACCATGCGCGCATCTTCCCAATCGGTGATGTAGACCTCGTGATTGGGCAGGAAAGCCTCAACGGTGCCGCGCAGCAGCGTCGCGTAATGGCCCGACATCGGTGCGACCAGCAGCACTTTCTGCTGGCTGTGGCGCGGAGCGAAGCCCATTTTTTCGAAATGGATGAGATTGCAGAACGGGCGCTTCCAGACGATATGCTCATGCACGTCAACGCGCTGGCCGCCGGCAAAAACCGAGGCGATGCCGAATTCCGGCTTGAGGTAACGGCGCGTCGTGCGCTCGAACATCTCGGCCGAGGCCGCCATGGCGCGGCCGACCCAGGTGTGGGCGAACGGATTGATCGGGTTCTTGAACATCAGCCGCGTTGCGTCCGCCACGGCTCGATAAGGCGACATGGCGGCATGGTTCCATTCATACATCTGGTAAAAGGCCATGGAATTCCCCTCTAACGCCGTTTGACACGACGCAATTCCTATCGGCCGCCCGATCGGTTC
>JAKFVK010000064.1 GCA_021732205.1 Hyphomicrobiales bacterium
TCATCTCGTCGGGGTGCCTGAATGATCAGGCTGAGAGGTGACGTCCAACCCGTCGAACCTGAACCGGGTCATGCCGGCGGAGGAAATCGAGATCTTGAGCGCGTTGCGTCCGTCAGTGGCCGATTTGGGTGAAGCGCTTCGTCATTTGCGACGGCGACAGCCGCGTGTCCATTGTCTGACAAATATCGTTGCGGCCCCGTTTACTGCCAACGTCTTGCTTGCCCTCGGCGCTGTTCCCTCGATGACGGTGTCGCCGGAAGAGATTGGTGCCTTTGTCGCGAGCTCCGATGCGCTTCTGGTCAATCTCGGAACGTTCGACCGCGAGCGGCGCGAGGCAGTGGGTATTGCCGTCGACACAGCGCGTGAAACCGGCAAGCCCTGGGTCCTTGACCCGGTCTTTGTCGACCGCTCGGCCGATCGTGGCCGATTTGCCCAAGGGCTGCTGGCAAAATCGCCGCGCATCATCCGGCTCAATGGCAGCGAATATGGTGCGCTGTTTGACGAGCCGGCGCAGGCGGACCTCATTCAGGCGCGTGCGCTTGCAGGCGGCGTGACGATTGCCGTGAGCGGAGCTTCGGATTGCGTCAGCGACGGGAGGACACCCGTCATCTGCGGCAACGGCCATCCCTTCCTGCAAAAGGTGACGGCGATCGGCTGCGCCGAAGCGGCCTTGATGGCGGCCTTTGCAACGGTCACACGTGAACCGATCCTCGCAGCCATTGCCGGGCACATCGTGATGGGCGTTGCCGGAGAGATCGCGGCGCAAAAAGCACAAGGCCCGGGGAGCTTCTCGGTCCATCTCATCGATGCGCTGCATGTGATGGATGACGCGTTGCTGGGGGAGAGGGCAAGACTGTCATGACATCTCTCGATCTGTCGCTTTACGCTATTTTTGACCCTGATGTGACACCCGGCATTGACATGGCGCACGCGCTGCGCGCCGCCGCCGCTGGTGGCGTCAGCCTGCTGCAATTGCGCTGTAAATCCATGTCCACGACCGCTTTTCTTCGTCTGGCGGTGTCAGCGAAGGCGGCACTTGCGGGGACGGGAGTGGCGCTGATCATCAATGACCGGGTTGACATCGCGATGGCCTGCGAGGCTGACGGGGTTCATGTCGGGCAGGGTGATCTGCCGGCCGACGCCGCACGGCGCATCCTGGGCGCCAACGCCATCATTGGGCTGACGGTGCGCAACGAAGCGGAGGCGCGTGCCGCGCCGCTCGAAGTGATCGACTATGTCGGGCTTGGCGGCGTATTTGCGACCGCCAGCAAGGTCAGTGAGACGGCGCCGTTGGGACTGGACGGGTTTCGTCGTCTGGTCGATGTGCTCAGATCGCGTCGCGCTGACCTGCCGATATGCGCGATTGCCGGTATCACGGTTGATAATTGTGGGTCGGTGATTGCCGCGGGCGCTGATGGTATTGCCGTTATTTCGGCAATTTTTGCAGATGGCGAGCCCGCCATGGCGGCAGCGCGCCTTTTTACTGAAATCACCAAAGCGCGAGCGAACCGGCGATGACGGTTCCCATTGCGCTGACGATCGCCGGCTCGGATTCAAGCGGCGGGGCGGGCATTCAGGCGGATTTGAAGAGCTTTGCTGCCCAGCGTGTCTATGGGGCGAGCGTGATTACCGCGCTTACCGCCCAGAACACGCAGGGCGTGACAGCCATTCATGCCGTGCCGCCAGCCATCATCCGTGCGCAGATGGAGGCGGTTTTTGACGATCTTGCCGTCAAGGCAATCAAGATCGGCATGCTCGGCAATCGTGAGACGATCAGCGCTGTCGCTGACGGGCTGATGGCGCGCGAGTGTCCGTTCATCGTGCTTGACCCGGTGATGGTTGCCCAATCGGGCGCGGCGCTCATTGATGATGGTGCGGTTGAAGCCCTGATTGCCGACCTTTTCCCCCGCGCCCTGTTGGTGACGCCCAATTTGCCGGAGGCGGCACGGCTGGTCGGTGGCGTCATGGCGCATGACGAAGGCGAGATGGCCGCGCAGGGACGCATCATTCTCGAGCGTGGCGCACGGGCCGTACTGGTCAAGGGCGGGCATGGCAGTGGCGACATGGCAATTGATATCCTGGTGAGCGAAACCGGTGTCACGCGCTTCAGCGCGCCAAGGCTCGCTGTTCGCAATACGCATGGCACTGGTTGTTCATTATCATCGGCCATCGCTGCCCTGCTGGCGCGCGGCCTGACGCTTGAGGAGGCGGTCGGGCAGGCCAAGACCTGGCTCAGTGGCGCGATAGCACGCGCCGGCGAGCTCGAAGTGGGGCAGGGCGCCGGCCCGGTCCATCATTTCCATGAATTGTGGGGTAGTTGACATGTCGCGCTCACTGACACGCCGTTCCGCCATGTCAGCCGCGCTTTCGCTTGGCCTTGCGACGCCGGCGCTGGCGCAAGGTCGCCAGCAATGGCGCATGGTGACGTCGTGGGGGCGTGATCAGCCGGGGCCTGGGACGAGCGCGCGCCGGCTGGCCGAGCGGATCACAAAGCTCAGCGGCGGGGCGATCGAGGTCAAGGTGTTTGCGGCTGGCGATATCGTGCCCGCGCTCGGGGTGTTTGACGCGGTCGGCAATGGGACCGCCCAGATGGGTCACAGCGCCTCCTTCTTCTGGGCGGGGAAGATTGCCGCAGCACCAGATTGCCGCAGCACCTATTTTTACCAGCCTGCCCTTCGGATTGACCCCGGTCGAGCACACCGCGTTCCTTCTTCACGGCGGCGGGCAGGGGCTGTGGGACGGGCTTTATCGTCCCTACAACGTCAAGCCGTTTACCGGTGGTAACACCGGCCCGTCGCTTGGCGGATGGTTCAACCGGCCGATTAACGGCGTGGATGATTTCAAGGGTCTCAAAATCCGGGTGCCGGGACTTGGCGGCGAGATGTTCCGGCGGCTGGGGGCGCTACCGGTTCTGACCGCACCCTCCGAAATCGTCGCCAATCTGCGCTCGGGCGTCATTGATGCCGCTGAGTTTCTCGGGCCATGGGCTGATCTGGCGCAAGGCTTCCATCAGGCGGCGCGCTATTATCTGTGGCCGGGCGTCACCAAGCCGAACGGTTCCAGCGAAGCGTTGATCGCGCTTGATGTGTGGCAGGCTCTGAATGGCGATTTGAAAGCTGTTGTCGAAGCCGCGTGCGAGGCTGAAAGTCACGTCGGTCTGGCCGAAGCCGAATGGTGGAATGCGCGCACGCTTGAGGTGATGGTCCGCCAGTATGGTGTGCAGCCGACAGCTCTGCCGGACGCCGTCTTGCTGGCCTTGCGGGCGGCGGCCGAAGAAGCGATCGAGGCGCTTGCCAGCCGGGATCAGGCTGCCCGCCTCGTGCTTGAAGCCTATAACGCGGTTCGCCAACCGGCCCTTGCCTGGTCGCGCGCCTCGTTGCAGGCCTTTCTGCGGGCCCGCAACGGCTAGTCCGTCGCTCAGCCCTTATAGTCGCGGACCAGCTGTTCCTGGGTGCCAAGACCCTGGATATGCAGCTTCACCCGGTCGCCTGCCTTGAGAAAGCGCGGGGGTTTCTTGCCCATGCCAACGCCCGGTGGCGTTCCGGTGGTGATGACGTCGCCCGGGTCAAGCCGCATGAAGCGCGACGTATAGGCGACGAGATGAGCGACGGAGAAGATCATCGTGCGCGTATTGCCCGTTTGCATGCGCTCGCCATTCACGTCGCACCACATGTCGAGGTTCTGCACATCACCGATCTCATCAGTGGTGACCAACCATGGTCCGAGCGGGCCGAAGGACGGGAAGCTTTTGCCCTTGGTCCATTGGCCGGTGCCGCTGATCTGCAGTTCACGCTCCGAGACGTCGTTACACAGCGCAAAGCCCGCAACGTGATCGAGTGCGCTCGCCTCGTCGATATAAAGCCCGCCCTTGCCGATGATGATGGCAAGCTCAACCTCCCAATCGCCTTTCATCGAGCCTCTCGGCAGTACGATGTCGTCATGGGGCCCGCTGACTGAATTGGGCGCTTTGTCGAAAATAATTGGCTCGGCAGGAATAGGCGCGCCTGTTTCATGCGCGTGATCAACGTAATTGAGGCCGATAGCGATAAAATGGCCGAGTTTGCCAACGCAGGGACCGATGCGGGTGCCGGTGGGCACAATGGATAACCTGGATGTCTCGATTTTTTTCAGTGCCGCAATTTTTTCCGGCAGCAAGGCGTCGCCCGCGATGTCGTCAACAAGGTGTGAAATGTCACGAATCTGACCGGATTGATCGATGATGCCGGGTTTTTCAGCGCCCGGCGCGCCATAACGGACGAGTTTCATGAGGTTTTTCCGTCTTTTTCTGTGTTTACCTCGAAAACGAGGCGGCGATAGCAAACGAAGTGTGCGACTCGCGTCACAATAAGGCAAGCGATGGAGCCCAATGAAATGTCGACATGCTTCCATCGCTGTTGTTTTACTGCAACATGGGCGCCAAAAACGTCCGTTTGGTGACCGTGCGAAAGTGCTCCCCGGTGCGTCACGGCGGCGACACAATATGACAAAAACGACTATATAATCATCAAATTCGCACGCAAAAATTTTCTATGTCGGTATTGTGACGTAGTTTCGCTGCCATACGACCAGAAAAGTGAATTTCTGAATGGCGCGGTTGCACGGTGTTTCGGGCGACGAACGTGATTGCTTCCCCTTGCATCGCATTTAGGCAGAGCTAGGGTACGGCAACGCAAACGGCCTGAATTGACGGCGTGGGAGGGGTACATCTTGGCTCATTTATCAACATTTCATCACAAGCGACTGGCAGTAGCACTGGCGTCGGGCGCCGCAGGTCTGGCATTGATGGCAGGCAGCGCGCAGGCCGGTGGCTTCGCCAGCCGGCTCGGTTCAACGGACGCAACCGCCCAGGCCTGGGCCGGTAGCGCTGCTGCTGGTCTTGGCATCGGCGGGATCGGCGTCAACCCGGCTGTTGTGACCTCGCTCGACGGGCTTAATGCCGAAACAGGCGGCGCCGGCGTGTTTCCTGATGCCAGCCTGAGCCCCACGACGTTCAACGCCACAACCGCAGTGCCTGGCCTGGCCGGCGCTGGCATCTTAGGTGCTGTCAACGGTGTTGCCGGAGCCGCGCCGTAGCAAACGGGCAATTTCGCGACATCCGTTCTTACCGCTGGCAGCTATTTCAACGTGCAGCTCAACAAGCAATGGTATTTCGGCCTGTCTGTAACGGCGCCCTTTGGTCTTGGCGTCAATTATAACGGAAATGCGGTTTTTGCGGCTGACCGTACACGCGCCCGCATCACCACGGTGAATGTTCAGCCTGTCCTTGGTGTCAAGCTCAACGATCAGTGGAGTGTTGGCTTCGGCTTCCAGGTTCAGTGGATCAACCTGACGTTTGAGCAGCGGGTCAGCACGTTGGCGCCGCAGCTTGGCACAGGTCAGGTAACAGCCCAGGATGTCGGCATCGGCTTCACGGCCGGCGTCACCTATGAACCGATCAAGGGGACGCAACTTGGAATCGGTTACCGCTCGTCGATTGACCATTCAGCCGATGGTCGCCAGACCTTCAGCGCCGCTGTCCCGGGACTTCCCGGCTCGCCGGGCAGGTTCCCGATCACAATCGACCAGTCAACGCCTGAACTGGTGACGGCAAGTATCCGCCAGACCATCAATGACAAGCTGGCGGTCTCACTGACCGGCGAATGGCAGAACTGGCGCCGCGTCAAGACGCTGATTGTCGGTGGCTCGCCCACCGGGTCGCAATTGGCGCTGAACTTCAATGATGGCTGGTATGTCGCTCTTGGAGCCGAGTACAAGTTCGACCCGAAATGGACTGCGCGCGTCGGTGTCGGTTATGATTTCTCACCTGTCAGCGATGCCGTGCGGACGCTGTCGGTACCTGATTCCGACCGCCTGATCCTGAGCGGTGGTCTGCAGTATCGCTGGTCGCCGCAGATCACGCTGTCGGCAGCCTATACGGCCGAACTCTTCCAGCGTGCGCCCATCAACGGCACGATCAGGAGCGCCATTCCGAACCTCGGGGCCTTCGCGCTGAATTATGCGACGCGTACCGATGTGACGGCCCACCTCGTCAGCGCCGGCCTGACCTATCGCTTCGATCCGCCGCCGGCTGTCATCGAAGCGCCGCTGGTCACCAAGTAAGCGCGTTGGGTAAGCAGATTAAATTGGAAAAGGGGCCTTATTGGCCCCTTTTTTATTGATTGGACAGCAATAGCCGATCAAAGCGTGGTCACGACGGCGCCGCCATCGATGAGAATTGACTGCCCGGTGATGTAGGCGGCTTGTGTCGAGCACAGAAAGGCACAGAGCGCGCCAAATTCATCGGCAGTGCCGAAGCGTTGGGCGGGAATGGCCTTGCGGCGCGAAGCGGTCACTGTATCCACTGGCGCGCCCGAGGATTGCGCCGCACGCTCGAAATTCGACTTCAGCCGATCGGTATCGAAAGCGCCGGGCATGATCTGGTTGATCGTCACATTGTGCATGGCGACCGTCCG
>JAKFVK010000151.1 GCA_021732205.1 Hyphomicrobiales bacterium
CCGCCATACTGCTTGACAACATGTCGCTTGCCGACATGCGCGAGGCGGTGCGGTTGACGAACGGGCGGGCGGTGCTGGAGGCGTCCGGCAATGTGACGCTTCACACGGTCGCAAGCATTGCCGAAACCGGGGTTGATCTCATCTCGTCGGGGGCGCTCACCCACTCAGCGCCCAATTTCGATGTGGGCCTTGATATCGCGCTGTAAGCGGCGCTTCACTCGTCGTTAATCGCCACTCCGGGGATGGCGTAGAAAATGTGCTCGCCGATTTTCTTCATGCGCTGGAGAGAGCGGCGCCAACGCGGCGCCACATAGGCGGCGTGATAATGGGTGGAATCGCCGATTTCCTGGAGAAAATAGCGCCCGGCGATGGCGTCATCGGCGATGCGGGTCGCGGTCTCCCAGGCTTCCTGATCATGCACACGCTTCTTCGTGCCATCGCAGGCAAACGAGAACTGGCAGCGGTTGCGCCAATGCTGATTTTGGAAAATGACGCCACAGATGCTGGTTGGATAGACGCCGCTTTTCACGCGATTTAGAACGACTTGTGCCACCGCCTGCTGGCCACGCACCGGCTCGCCGCGGCTCTCGTGGTAGATCGCCTGGGTGAGGCAGGCATGAGCCCGTTCAAGGTCTTTGGCGGAGACGATGGAAAGATCAGCAAGGCGTGCGGGCTCGGATCGCAGGGCATGGACAAGAGCCGAAGGTGCCTGCGGATCTGGGCGGGCGGTCATTATTGGTAATTTGCGCAGGAAGCCGCGCTTCAACGCCGCCGCGCCATCATCGGCGAAAAGCATCGGGGCGGGGTCAACCTCTGCGATCTGCGGTGGGGGCGTATCAGGCGGTGGCGTCTTCTGTGCATAGCTCATCGCCAGATCGCCCTTGGCGGCGCGATTGACCCTGACAAGCACAATCAACCCGCTGCTCTCCTGCTCCCGTGCAAGGCGCGGTGCGACATCGGGCGGCACGATCAGAGCCTGGTCGAGAGTCGCGGCGGGCGGCGGCGTGACCGCCAGGCGGGCTCGCAGACTGACAAGTAAGTCTACCAAAGGAGCGCTGGCATCGCTTGTTGTCAGCGGGACGCAGAGGAGAGCGGTCATCAGCGCCAGGGCGCCCCCGCATAGTCTTCCCGCTTTCCACCCGGCCAAACGCGACATCACCCGACCACGCCAACGCGACAACCCGAACCGCCCTGCCGCTCACCGGCATCCGCCACACGCGGCCTGCCGATCACCAGCAACGATCTGGCAACCATGATAGTGCGAACATGCTTTAAAAGGGCTTAATGCGCGCAATTGCCGGGTAAGTTCATGGCAATGGCGGGGAAAGTTGCGCGATAGCAAGATAGAGCAAGGCGGCGG
The DNA here is from genome assembly GCA_021732205.1 of Hyphomicrobiales bacterium. Taxonomy (GTDB): domain Bacteria; phylum Pseudomonadota; class Alphaproteobacteria; order Rhizobiales; family UBA4765; genus Raskinella. The sequence goes on from JAKFVK010000151.1 coordinate 1,361, forward strand.
CGATGAAGCCCGCGACCCGCCAGGGCATGGTGATCGTTTGCAATCCCTTATTGCCCGGCAGACGCATCATCACCAGATCCAGCATCAACGAGACAGCCAGTATCCACACCAGAGGCGGGAAGGATCCGCGCGCCAGATCGGGAGCGCGAACAGCAATCACACCACAGGCAATGCCGCCCACCAGCATCAGGCAGAAATAGATGTGCTCGCGAGTGAGCCGCATGCGCCTCAGCCCTCCTTGCCGGCGACCTTGCCGAGCGCTGCCTGCGCTGCCGACAAGCGGGCAATCGGCACGCGGAAGGGCGAGCATGACACGTAATCAAGGCCGATCTCATGACAGAAGCCGATGGATGCCGGGTCGCCGCCATGCTCACCGCAAATGCCAAGCTTGATATCCGGCCGCGTCTTGCGTCCACGCTCGCAGGCGATCACGACGAGCTCGCCGACACCCTCCTGATCAAGCGACACGAACGGATCAATTTTGAGGATGCCCTTCTGCGTGTACGTGCCGAGAAAGGAGGCCGCGTCATCGCGTGAAATGCCGTAGACGGTCTGGGTGAGATCATTAGTGCCAAAGGAGAAGAACTCGGCACTGACAGCAATATCGGCGGCGCGGAGCGCTGCGCGCGGCAGCTCGATCATGGTGCCGACCTGATAGTCGATTCCAATCTTGCTTTCGGCGATGACGGCGTCCGCCATCTTCTTGATCGAGGAATGCACCAGATCGAATTCGGCGCGGGTGGCGATGAGCGGCACCATGATTTCCGGCACCACCGGCGTACCGGTTTTGCGGGCGGCGATGACAGCCGCCTCGAAGATGGCGCGCGCCTGCATTTCGGCAATCTCGGGGAAAGCGATCGCCAGCCGGCAACCACGGAAACCCAGCATGGGGTTGAACTCGTGCAGTTCAGCGGCACGGCGCTTCAGGCGCTCGGGCGTTGCCCCCATGGCGGCGGCGACTTCGGCGATTTCCTCATCGCTGTGCGGGAGGAATTCGTGCAGCGGCGGATCAAGCAGGCGGATGGTGACAGGCAGACCCGCCATGATCTCGAAAAGATCAACGAAATCCTGGCGCTGGACAGGCAGTAATTTTGCGAGCGCCGCGCGCCGGCCTTTTTCATCTTCCGACAGGATCATCTCGCGCACGGCGCGGATGCGCTCCTCATCAAAGAACATATGCTCGGTGCGGCAAAGGCCGATGCCCTCGGCGCCGAACTGGCGCGCGGTGCGGGCATCAGCCGGCGTATCGGCATTGGCGCGCACGCCCAGACGCCGCGATCCATCCGCCCATTCCATGATACGGGCGAAATCACCGGAGAGTTCCGGCTGCAGCATGTCCACCCGCCCGCGCAGCACCTCGCCCTTAGAGCCATCGATGGTGATGAATTCACCTTTCTTCAGCACCACCTTGCCGGAGGTCAATGTTTCGGCGGCGTAATCGACCCGAATGCCGCCGGCGCCTGAAACGCAGGGCTTGCCCATGCCGCGTGCCACCACGGCGGCGTGCGAGGTCATGCCACCGCGCGTGGTGAGAATACCTTCGGCGGCGTGCATGCCGTGAATGTCCTCGGGCGAGGTTTCGACACGCACCAGGATGACGGCGCGGCCTTGTGCTTTCAGCGCTTCGGCCTCATCGGGAGTGAAGACGATTTCTCCTGTCGCAGCACCTGGCGAGGCCGGAAGTCCGCTGGCGATGACGTCGCGCCTGGCCTTGGGATCAATCGTTGGATGGAGCAGCTGGTCGAGTGACGAGGGATCGATGCGCAGGACAGCTTCGGATGGCGAGATGACACCGGCCTCGGCGAGGTCGACCGCGATCTTGAGTGCTGCCTTGGCGGTGCGCTTGCCGCTGCGCGTCTGCAGCATCCACAGCCGGCTTTCCTCGATGGTGAATTCGATGTCCTGCATGTCGCGGTAATGGCTCTCCAGCCGGCCGCAGATGGCAAGGAATTCGCCGTAGGCTTGGGGCATCAGCCTTTCGAGCGACGGGCGATCGGAGCCGGCGGCAAGGCGGGCCTTTTCAGAAATATCCTGCGGGGTGCGGATGCCGGCCACCACGTCTTCGCCCTGGGCGTTGACGAGAAATTCGCCGTAGATTTCGTTAGCCCCCGTCGATGGATTGCGCGTGAAGGCGACGCCGGTTGCCGAGGTTTCACCCATATTGCCAAATACCATCGCCTGGATGTTGACCGCTGTTCCCCATTCCTGCGGAATCTGGTGCAGACGGCGATAGGTGATGGCGCGCTGGTTCATCCATGATGCGAAGACGGCACCGATGGCACCCCACAATTGCTCCAGCGGGTCTTGCGGGAAGGGGCGGCCGAGATGCTTTTCGACAAGCGCCTTGTAATCGACGATCAGCTTTTCCCAGTCGGCGGCGCCGAGATCGGTATCAAGGACGTGGCCATGGCGCTCCTTGTAGTCCTCAAGCTTTTCCTCGAAATGGGCATGCTCAATCCCCAGCACCACATCAGAATACATGGTGATGAAGCGGCGATAGCTGTCATAGGCAAAGCGCTGATTGCCGGTCTTGCGAGCCAGGCCGGCAACGGTGGCATCATTGAGACCAAGGTTGAGAACGGTGTCCATCATGCCGGGCATGGAGGCGCGCGCGCCGGAGCGGACCGATACCAGCAGCGGATTTTCAGCGTCGCCAAAACCCTTGCCGACCTGTGTGCCGATGGCGGCCAGCGCTTTTGCCACCTCATCGCGCAATTGTGGCGGGTAGCTGCTGTCGTGATCGTAGAAATAGGTGCAGGCTTCAGTGGTGACGGTGAAGCCCGGTGGCACCGGCAGGCCGAGATTGGCCATTTCGGCAAGATTGGCACCTTTGCCACCGAGAAGATTACGCAGATCGGAGCGTCCTTCAGCTTTTCCCTCGCCGAACGAATAAACCCACTTCGTCATGATCAGACCTGTCCTCTTGTCACCCGTGAGCACGTTTCGTTTTGAAGCGTTCAAAGCGAAACGCGCTTTGTCTATCTCTTTTGTCGCCTGATGATCGCAAAAAATCGCTCACACTCTTTTGCAACAGCCTCCAGGGCGCCGCATTCGCGCGACCTTCTGGCCGAAACGTGGTGTTTTGTCCATCCGACGAAGGGTGCCGGGGAGGCATCCCCTCACGCTACCATCACCACGCGGCAATCAACCGCCCTGACCGGTCGGGGTGGCAGCACCCGTTGCGGGCCGTGCCTCAGCGGCTGGCAATTCACCGGTGCGCAGTTTTTCCACGATCACCGCCAGATCAGCCTCTTCCGGTTTCAGATCGCGGGCATGGCTCCATTGAAAGCGGGCCTCAAGGACACGCCCAAGCTTGAAATAGACATCCCCCAGATGATCATTGATCACCGGATCGCCGGGCATTCTCTCGATGGCTTTTTCCAGCCATTTCAATGCTTCATTGTAATTGCCCAGGCGATAATAGGCCCAGCCGACCGAATCGAGGATGGCTCCATCCTCCGGCCGCAACTCAACGGCGCGATGCAGCATGGCCAGGGCTTCGGTGAGGTTGAGATGGCGATCAACCCAGGAATAACCCAGATAATTGAGCACTTCGGGGCGTTCGGGCTGAAGCTCCAGCGCCTTCTTCAGATCGCGCTCGGCGAGGTCCCATTTCTTGTCGCGCTCCAGGCAGGTGGCGCGCGAAAAAAACCAGGTCCAATGACGGGCCTTCGGTTCAGGGACAAGGGCGATCGCCGCGTCATAAGAAGTGATTGCCTCAGCCCACCGTTTCTTGACACGCAGAATATTGGCGCGCGTCACCAGCGCATCAACATCCCTCGGGTTGGCGGCAATGATCTTGTCCAGCTTCAGCAAGGCATCATCGGTGCGCGCCAGATCATCCAGCGCCAATGCCTGCTGCAGGTCGGCCGAGCGGCGCATAGGTGAGGTGCGGGGCACGCGTTCATAGAGCGCGACCGCCCGCTCGGTCCGCTTCATCTGGTCCATGAGATCACCCAGAGACAAGAGCGCCAGCGCATTGTCGTCGTCCAGGTAAGTGGCAAGGTTGAAATAGATGGCGGCGATATCCTGACCATCATCGCGGGCAAGCGCCGAGCCAAGCCCGAGCAGAACTTCGGCAGCGCCGCGCCGGGCATCGCGAATCATCGGCGCAATCGGCTTTTTGGCTTCAATGTCCTGCTTTAACGATTTGGCAATGGGGTTATCGGGAGCACGGCTAAGAAAATTATCGAGCACGACCAATGCCTGATCGCGCTCTCCATTGCGGGCGAGCAGGCGCGCCTGCGCTTCCATAAGCCGCAGGCCATAGGGATCAGCCTTGTAGGCTGCGGCGATGCGCCGGCTGGCTTCGGCACGCAACTGGCTGACCTCGTCGCGGCGATTGTCCTGCGCCCCTTTTGCGTTTTCAGTGCGGCGGGCAGCGACGTCATTGATGAGGCCGCCATGATAGTCGCGAAAAACGTCGTAAAATTCCGCTCCCTTGAGCTTGGCCAGAATGGTCAAAGCTTCCTGTGTTGAGCCTGCCCCCTGGGCTGCCCAGGCCGCCATCAGGCCGGCGGTGAGGTCGATATCTCCCCCCTTGTCGCCCGATGACAGGATGGATTGGGCTGATGAGTAACGCTGGTTGCGCATGGCGCGCACTGCCAGCACCAGCCGGCTCAGACGATCGCTGGGATCACGCTCCATCACGAGTGTTGCAAGTTCGCTGGCGCGGCCGATATCGCCAGCCGACAGGCGAAGAAGGAAGGCGCGCGCCAGAAGCTCGTTATTTGCCGGATCGATACGATAGGCGTTGTCAAAGAATCGGGCAGCAGCCGCGACGTCCTGCGCGGCGGCGGCGGAGCGGGCGGCAAGATAAGTGCCGGATAATGTTCCCAACAAGGACTGGCGCCCATCATCGACGCCGGCAAAGCTGCGCGCGGGTGCGGCCCGCTCCGCCATCGCTGCGGGTGCCAGCAGCAGGCTGATCGTGACAAGAAAAAAGCGGGCTGACACAGTCAGTGACGGCATTGGATCAATTTCCGGAAAGAAGAGGGCCCGTCGCTTGGGCAATCAATACGGCGCAACCATGACCGCTCGCGGTATC
>JAKFVK010000098.1:0-4423 GCA_021732205.1 Hyphomicrobiales bacterium
TCCTTCACAACCAGCCGGCCGTTGACGCCCATCTCGCGCGCCAGCGCCTTCCACAGATCGATGCTGAACCCCTGCAGCTCATCATTGTCGCGCATGACGAAGGGCTGGACGAGGCGGGTGGCAATCGTCAACGTTGACAGCGTCTGGGGCGGCGTCTGAGCCTGCGCCTCGGGAGCAAGCTGCCCGATCAACGCCAGCGCGAGGATGACAGCGTTGATCCATCTTGTCTGAAAGCTCATTTATCCCACCCCTTGACTGAGGCAGGTCTAGCGCAAGGCAATCATCGGGTTCAAGCAAAGCGCCAAAAGTACGTGATGGCGCGGCGGCGGATTTGTCACCCGCACCGCCGCGCCCAGCCAGCGCCTTACATCAGGCAGCGACTGCCCGGCGGATACGGCCCTTGGCGAGGGCGACCTCGGCGGCAAGGGCCGCCGCATCACCCGTGGTCGCCTCAACGGCGATCTGCTCGATGGTCTGCACGCCAAGGAAACCCAGAAGGAATTTGAGATAGGGTCCGCAGAAATCGGCGCCCGCGAACGGGCCTCCATTGAGATACCCACCCGCACCATAGGCGGTGATGATGGTAGCTTTCCGGGCCTTGACGAGACCGTTGAAGTTTTGCCCGTCATACGAAAATGTGTGGCCGATGCGCACGATCTGGTCGATCCAGGCCTTGAGCGCGGAGGGCACCGAAAAATTATACATCGGCAGCGTGATCAGCAGCTCGTCGGCCTGCTGCAATTCAGCGATGAGCGCATCCGACAGTGCCGTTGCCTCGCGCAATTCCGCCGTCATCTGATCAGCCGGCGTATAATAACCGGCGATTGTCGTTTGCGAGATGTGGCGGATCGGCTGGGCGATGACATCACGCTCCTGCACGGTATAGGCTGGGCCGCGCGCCATCCATGCCTGCGCAAAGGCATCGCCGAGGTCACGCGAGGTGGAACCGGTGAGGCGTGAGCTGGCATCGATACGAAGCAGATGAGGCATGAGTGTCTCCTGTGAATGATGAGACCATATGACCATGTCTGATTTATCGATAAACAGGCTCTCCGGCCGGAGTGCCGTGCGCAATTGTCACGAATAGCGCCTATACGCCGGCCTCGCTTTACCTATCGGAGAACGCCGATACGCTTCAGGAAGGGATCGACTGTTGCGCGCCAAGCGCCTGAATAGAAGTAGTCATGGCCATCAAAGCCGTGGGAGGGGGCGACGATGAAGGTAGCGCGCCCGCCCGATCTGGTAAACGCGTCATGCATGCGGCGCGCCAGTTGCGGGCCAAAGAACTGGTCGTTTTCAGCATATATCCATAATTGCGGCAGGCGGGCCGCGCCGCCGAAGCGCCCCATGGCGGCAACCAGCTTCTCCTCCTGGCAGACGTCATTTGGGCCCCGCGAACCACGACCGCCGGCAAAATTGACCACGCCCTTGATGCCGCCCGTACCGCCGGCGGCGACCGAGCCAAAGCCACCGGCCGAGACGCCCATCAAAGCCACGCGGCTGGCATCGATGCCGGCCTGCGCTTTGGCAACCGTAAGGGCGGCGCGGATATCCTGCGCCGAGGCAAGACCGGCTGAGGTATAATTACCAACAGCGCAGCCACCATAATTCTCGGCCCATGGCCCGCTGCCGCCATAGCCGCGCCTGATTGGCACCGCAACGGCTACCCCTGAGCGCGCATAATCCTCAGCCTGGGCGGACAAGGTTTGCGATCCCAGCCGCGATCGCCGCTCGGCATCGCGCGGGCTGCCATGGGACATGACAAGAAGCGGGAACGGCCCGGCGCCTGCCGGCATGTGCAGATAGAAGGGGATTTCCGTGCCGCCGGATGTCGCCTTCAGCGTGATCACCTCGGCTGGTGCGCTGGCCGGGCGGGGGGCAGCGTGCGCGGGTGACAGAATGGAGGCAAGAAAAATGCCCGAGGCGAGCCAGACGGGCGATACGAATTTCCCGTTCATGCCATTCTCCGTTGCCTTCTCACGCATCCATCTTCAGCGCCGCGATAAACGCTTCCTGAGGGATATCGACCTTGCCGAACTGGCGCATGCGCTTCTTGCCCTCTTTCTGCTTGTCGAGGAGCTTGCGCTTTCGCGAAATATCGCCGCCATAGCATTTGGCGGTGACGTCCTTGCGCATGGCGCGGATGGTCTCGCGGGCGATCACCTTGGCGCCGATGGCTGCCTGGATGGGGATCTGGAACATATGCTGGGGGATGAGGTCTTTCAGCTTCTCGCACATGACGCGCCCGCGCATTTCAGCGCGCGCCCGGTGGACCAGCATGGAAAGCGCGTCCACCGGCTCGCCATTGACCAGGATCGACATCTTCACCAGATCGCCCTCGCGATAACCGGTGATGTGATAGTCAAATGACGCATAGCCCTGGCTCACCGATTTCAGGCGGTCGTAGAAATCAAACACCACCTCGTTCAGCGGCAGGGCATATTTCACCATGGCGCGCGAGCCGACATAGGTGAGATCAAGCTGCTCGCCGCGCCGATCCTGACAGAGTTTGAGGATGGAGCCCAGATAGGTGTCGGGAGTGAGAATGGACGCCTCGATCCACGGTTCCGAAATCTCGGTGATGCGGGCGACATCGGGCATGTCGGCCGGGTTGTGCAATTCGATGTGATCGCCATTCGACAGCGCCATCTTGTAGATGACGGAGGGCGCGGTGGCGATGAGATCGAGGTTGAATTCCCTCTCCAGGCGCTCCTGGATGATTTCGAGATGGAGCAGGCCCAAAAAGCCACAACGGAAGCCGAAACCCAGAGCCGCGCTCGTCTCCATCTCGAAGGAGAAGCTCGCATCGTTCAGCCGAAGCTTGCCCATGGCAGCGCGCAAATCTTCGAAATTGGCAGCGTCAGTGGGAAAAAGGCCGCAGAACACCACTGGCTGGGCCGGGCGGAAGCCGGGGAGTGCCTCGGCGGTGGGTTTGCGCTCATCCGTGATGGTGTCGCCGACGCGGGTATCGGCCACTTCCTTGATGGAGCCGATAAGATAGCCGATCTCACCGGGCGCCAGCATCTCCACCTTGGTCTTCTTGGGCAGGAACACGCCGACCTCGTCGACCTCATAGGCAGCGCCTGTGCCCATGAGCTTGATCTTCGAGCCGCGCTTGATGGCGCCATCGATGACGCGCACCAGAACGACGACGCCGAGATAGGCATCATACCAGCTGTCAACCAGGAGGGCTTTGAGCGGCGCCTCGCTGTCACCCATCGGTGGCGGCAGGCGCGTGACGATAGCCTCCAGCACCTCATCGATGCCGATCCCGGTCTTGGCTGAAATCGGGACCGCATTGGAAGCATCGATGCCGATCACCTCCTCGATCTGCTGCTTGACGCGCTCAGGCTCGGCCGCCGGCAGGTCGATCTTATTGAGAACCGGGACGATCTCGTGATTATTGTCGATGGCCTGGTAGACATTGGCGAGCGTCTGCGCTTCCACCCCTTGGCTTGCATCCACCACCAGGAGCGAACCCTCACAAGCCGCCAGCGAGCGGTTCACCTCATAGGCGAAATCAACATGGCCGGGCGTGTCGATGAGGTTCAGGATATAGGTCTTGCCATCGTTTGCCTTGTAGTTAAGGCGCACCGTGTTGGCCTTGATGGTGATGCCGCGCTCGCGCTCGATATCCATCGAATCGAGGACCTGCTCGACCATGTCGCGGGCGGCAAGCCCGCCGGTGCGCTGGATCAACCGGTCGGCCAGCGTCGACTTGCCATGATCGATATGGGCGATGATCGAGAAATTGCGGATGTCAGACAAGGGTGCGCGCGTCATGGCGTCGAGATAGCACTGCTTTGCCCGCCGTCAAAGGCGATGTTGGCGGCAAAAGGCTTTCAAACCTCCGCTCAGGTGACCTCGTCAAGTGTCGGCTGGCTGATATCGAGACTGTGATCGCACGAGCAATCAGCCGGCTGGTCACGATGCGACCATGGGGCGCAATAATAGTCAAAACCCTCCTCGATGGTCGGCTTTATGACGGCAAAATAGGGAGAAAGATCGAAATCGCGCGGCGTATACAGGGAATGGTGGCGAATGCGCCAGATTTCCTGCTGTTCGCTGGCCCGCTGGACGCGCTCAATCTCCGGCAGGATCGGATAATTGACACATTCGAAGGCCTTGGCGATCAGCGTCGAGCAGATGGCGCGGGACGGGTCCCCCGAACCCATGGCAAGCATCTTGCGGCGCTGGAAGCGGTAAGGCAGCGGCGGCATCGGCAGGAGGTAGCGGACGAGATCAACGATATTGCGCAGATCATATTTGTCGCCGATATGCGACATGGCCTCAGCGATGACCTGTTTCGCATCTGCTTCGCGCAGGCGGATGGGGCGGCAGATGCGGACATTGAGACCGGCATATTTGCTCAATGGTATGGCCGCAACGCCGGTTTCGACGTCAGCCTCGATGAGGTTCAGCA
>JAKFVK010000098.1:5038-6315 GCA_021732205.1 Hyphomicrobiales bacterium
GTGCTGGTGCTGGAAGCGTCCTCGCGGCTTGGCGGGCGCTGCTTCACCGACACGATCACCTTCAACGCGCCCTTTGATCACGGCGCCCATTGGCTGCATGCGGCTGACAAGAACCCTCTGGTCAAATTCGGCCATGATCTGGGCTTTGCGCTTTACGAGGATCAGCGCACGCTGAAGCTGGCGGCACCCGATCGCCTGCCCAGCGAAGATGAGACGACAGCCTATCGCAATGCGGTTGAGACGGGTGAAGCCAGCATCATCGCCGCTGCTGAGCGGGGTGATGATGGAGCGGCGGCGGCGAGCCTGCCCCGTGAACCTGCCGAATGGCGGCAGGCGGTATCATTCCGCCTCGGCGCCTTTGATATCGGCAGGCCGCTTTCCGAGGTGTCCATCCTCGATTTCGGCCGCGTTGCCAGCGGCCCTGACCTGTTGTGCCGGACCGGGCTTGGGACATTGATCGCCACGCTCGGGCGGGGTCTGCCGATTGCCTTCAACGCGGCGGTGAGCGCCATCACGGCCGGTGATGAGGGGGTGCGGATCGAAACGGCGCAAGGCACTCTCAACGCCCGTATCGCCATCGTGACAGTTGCAACCGACGTCATCGCCAAGGGCATGATCGCCTTCACCCCGGCGCTTGATGCGCAGCAGACAGCAGCCTTCCAGACCCTCAAACTCAGCGATTTCCTGCATATCGGATTCGAGATCGCCAACGGGGTCGTTGATATCGCTGATGACACCCATGTTTTCTCGGCAGTCCGCGATGAGCGGACCTTCGCAGCACTTGCCCGCTCGGGCGGCAGCGATGTCTGGTATGTGGCAACGGGAGGCATTTTTGCCCGTGAACTTGAAGCCGCCGGCAAAGAGACTGTCGTTTCTTATGCCCGCGACTGGCTGATCAGCCATTTCGGCAGCGATATCGGCCCGGCCATCCGCCGTGACGCTGCGACGCTGTGGGGCCGCAATCCCTATATTGGCGGCGCCTGGTCGGTTGCCCCTCCTGGCCAGGCCCGGGCACGCACGGCGCTGCGTGAATGGCATGCGGGACGGGTGCGGTTTGCCGGAGAGGCCGGCCACGATACGATGTGGGGAACGGTTGGCGGGGCCTGGGAGAGCGGGCAGGAGGCGGCCCGTCAGGCGCTCACCATCGTGCGCGGCTAGCCCAGCCGGCGGGTGGCATCCTCACCCCTGCAAGGCGCTCCACATCTCGCGGTCGCGCGCAGCCGTCCAGATGACGGGATGAGCAATCCCCATTGCCTCGTCATAGGCGCGCGCGACAT
>JAKFVK010000168.1 GCA_021732205.1 Hyphomicrobiales bacterium
GCTGATCTCGAAATTAAATCGTGCCTTGCGATTTTCCGCGATCAGGCGTTGCGCAGCGCGCCGTTCCTCGGCGCTTGCCATGGGCGTTCCTTCAGTTGATGAGGCCGGCGGCAACCATGGCAGATTTCACCGCTTCGCGCGCCATCGGCGAGGCGGCAACGAGCGGCAACCGCACCGCATCGCTGCTCTTGCCGAGGAGGGAGGCGCCGTATTTGACCGGTGCCGGGCTTGATTCGATGAACATCGCCTTGTGGAGCGGCATCAGGCGATCCTGAAGCGCAAGCGCCTTCACATGGTCGCCCGCAAGGCTCGCCGCCTGGAATTCAGCGCACAGGCGCGGCGCGATGTTCGATGTCACCGAGATGCAGCCATGGCCGCCATGAGCGTTGAACCCGAGCGCGGTGCCATCCTCGGCCGAGAACTGCACAAAGTCTGGCCCGCAGGCCAGCCGCTGCTCGGTCACCCGCGCCATGTTGGAGGTTGCATCCTTCACGCCGGCGATATTCTTCAACAGCGAGAGGCGCGCCATGGTCTCAACCGACATGTCGACGGCCGAGCGGCCGGGGATGTTGTAGATATAGATCGGGATACCAACGCCATCGTTGATTGTCTTGTAGTGTTGATAGAGGCCTTCCTGGGTCGGGCGATTATAGTAGGGCACGACGACAAGAAGCGCGTCGGCACCAGCCTTCTCGGCATGGCGGGCAAAGTCGACCGCCTCATCGGTTGAGTTTGAGCCAGCACCTGCCATCACCGGCACGCGGCCCCTGGCCACGCCGATTGCCAGTTCAACGACGCGCTTGTGCTCGTCATGCGACAGGGTCGGGCTTTCGCCGGTGGTACCAACCGGAACCAGCCCGTTCGTCCCCTCGCTGATCTGCCAGTCGCAGAAGCTCTCGAAGGCTTTCTCATCGATCCCGCCATTCCTGAACGGGGTGATGAGGGCTGTGAAGGAGCCGCGAAAGCGCATGGAACCGAACCTTGTGTACTGCGAATGGAGCCGGACAGCGACCATAAGCGAAAACATGTCGATCCCGCAACAATAAGGCAGATCGCAAAATTTACCGCCGCAGCGCAGCCTTATTCAGATGACAAACGGATTTTCAACCAAGCCTTAAGCATTTTAGCAACCCTTAGGCCTTTATTGTTGCGTTTGAGGTTCGCCACAGAGGCGGTAGAGGTGAGCATGGTCTGTCGTAGCGCTCTTTCGCTGGTGTTTTCCATCCGCTGGTACGGCATTGCGATACTGGCAGTGACGAGCGGATTGGTGGCGACCTATCCCGCGCGGTCCCAGGCCCAGGTGACGGGCAGCATACCGAGCCCCGGTGCGGCGCTGGGCTCATCGGGCGATCTGTCGTTGTTACGCGAAGCGATTTCCCGCGCCGAGGCCGGCGATGGGGCAGCTGCGAGTGCCAAGGCAGAGCGGCTGGCGGACCCGGTCGCGCGCACATTGGTCGAATGGTTCATCCTGCGCTCAGGGACTGACGGCATCAGCGCCAACCGCGTCAGCCGCTTCCTCGCCGCAAACCCCGGATGGCCGGCCGAGAAGACGCTGCGAGCGCGCGCAGAGGCGGCGCTTCTGAGCGAGCAGAACAGCCCCGACGATATCATCGCCTTCTTCCGCAATGGAGAGCCGCGCACCGGACCTGGCCGGGTCGTGCTGGCAGACGCGTTGCGCCAGCGCGGGCAAAACGACAAGGCGCAAGCGCTGGTGCGCGAAGCCTGGCGCAATAATGCCATTTCATCCGCGCTCGAACGCTTTGTGCGCGAGCGCATGCCCGGTGTTGTGACGCGGGCTGACGACAAGGCGCGGATGAACCGCCTCTTTTATCAGGAGGATGCCGGCGACGGGCTGGCGATTGGCGAGCGGCTGGGCGGAGGTGATCTGGCGCTGGCGCGTGCGCGCGCAGCCGTCATCCGCAAGGCGCCCAATGCGCCGGCGCTTCTCGATGCCGTTCCGTCCGAATTGCATCGCGATCCCGCCTATCTTTTTGCGCGCGCCCAATGGCTGCGCCGTCAGGACAAGCCGCGCGAGGCGGCGCAGTTTCTTCACACAGCACCGCGCGATCCGCGCCTGCTGATCGATGCGGAAGAATGGTGGATCGAGCGGCGCATCATCGCCCGCAAGCTGCTGGATGAGGGTGAGCCGCGCGAGGCCTACCGGGTGGCCGCCGGGCATGGTTCGCGCAAGGACACGGATATCATCGAAGCTGAATTCCATGCCGGCTGGATCGCGCTGCGCTATCTCAAGGATGCCAACACGGCAGATCGTCATTTCGCCATCATGCAGAAGGAAGCGAGCCGCAAGATTTCAGTTGCGCGTGCCCATTACTGGCGGGCCCGCGCCAAGGAAGCGCTGGGCGATGAGGGCGCGGCGCGCCAGCATTACGAAGTAGCAGCCCGCCACGGCACAACTTTCTACGGGCAGCTCGCCATGGCCCGGCTCGGGCGCGAGACCCTTCAGCTCGTCAATACACCTCAGGCCGATGACGGCAAACGGGCGCAATTCAATCGGCGCCCGACGGTGCGTGCCATACGCCTGCTGGCGGCCGCCGGCCTGATTGAAAAGGCGCGCCCCTTCTTTGTCGACGCTGGCGATGAGTGGACGGATGCGGCCGAGCTTGGCCTGCTGGCCAGGCTTGCGGGCGAACTGGGACAGGTCAAATTCCAGCTTGCGGTTGGCAAGCAGGCGGTTCAGCGCGACATGCCGCTTGATGTCTATGCCTACCCGACCAATGGCGTTCCCAACACGCCAGCGATCGGGCCCAAGGTCGAGCGGGCGGTGGTGCTTGGCCTGTCGCGTCAGGAATCGACCTTCGATCCGAAGATCCGCTCTTCCGCCGGTGCTGTCGGTCTCATGCAGATGCTGCCCGCCAGCGCCGCGCAAACAGCCCGCAAATACGGTGTTGGCTGGAAGCCTGGCCAGATTACCGACCCTGTCTATAACTCTCAGCTCGGCACGGCCTATCTCGGTGATGACATCGCCAGTTTCAACGGTTCCTATATCCTGGCCTTTGCCGCCTATAATGCCGGGCGGCGGCGCGCCAATGAATGGATCGCCAAATATGGCGATCCGCGCGATCCGTCGGTTGATGCTATCGACTGGATCGAGCGCATTCCCTTCAGTGAAACACGAAACTACGTCATGCGGGTGATGGAGAATGTCCAGGTCTACCGGGCCCGCCTCGGCCAGCCACGCCTGCTGATCGACAGCGATCTGAAGCGCAATGGTGGTGTTGCAACCGCTCAGACGGAATGAAGCGACAACACCGCGGACGGGGTATCATGGGGGTTAGCCGCGTGCGGGATTTGCCAGCATGGCGTTGCCTCGTCGGCCAGCGCCCTGCCCGTTCACATCATCCCATCCCCATCATATCGCCCGAGATGGCGTTGACAGACGGAGCAGCGATGGCGCGGCGAAACGGGTGATCGTCGCGCGAATGCTACACCGAGAGCGCGAAAAAAAATGGCCCGGCAATGCCGGGCCATTTATCGTTGAACATAGAGCTCTGGTTCAGAACGCGCGCTGGATACGCAGTGCGCCGCCGGCATTGCTGTCCTTGGCCGATCCCAGTGCACCGACGCCCAAGGCTGCCGCACCTGTGGCGCCGCCAGCAAAGAAGCCATAGGTCGCCTCTTGGTAGAACAGCTCAAGGCTCACATCAAAGTTGCGAACCGGAGACCAGGAAAGCTGGGTATTGATACCCCAGCCATCACGCAGCAGCGCAACATTCGAGCCAAAATTCGCGCCGGGGCGTCCACCAAGGCTGAAATAACTACCCGCGATGACCGAACGGAGCGCTGGTGTCCAGAAATGGTTGAACGCGCCGAAAAGCGAGAAACCAGTGATCGTCGAGAGCGTATTGTCGTTGGTTCCGCCACCGTTAGCAAAGTAGCTGCGGTTGAGGTTGACGTGACCGAGATAATTGGTCGCTCCCTCGGCGTAGGTTGCTTTGACGAGGAAGAAATCACCCTTGGCGAGCGTCGGCAAATTGACGTTGATACCACCGGTTACCGCCCAGCCCACGCGGTTGGCGGTACAGACGGCACCAAGAGCCACCGCTGAGTTACAAGTCGTATTGGCGAAGCGGTTTTGAGTGACGGCGGCGGCGATCTGTGCCGTACCCCAACTTTGAGCAAGGCGAATATTGCCGACGAGATCAGGCAACTGAATCGAACGACGCACCCAGGTGTCACCGCCACCGATGATGAGCTGAGCATTACTGCCGCCAATACTATTGTTCTTTGATCCTGATTCTTCGGCCGAAATGGTTGCTGACCAACCATTGCCAAGCGACGCGGTATAAGCCAGCACCGGATCGCGTTGGGTCCGAGAACCAGCATAGGTAAAGCTGCCGCTTGGATAATTATCGAAGTTGAAGAAGGAGTCCGTCACGCCGGCCGTGATCGGGCCAAACTGAACGAAGCCGTAACGGACCTGCAAGGGAGTGCCGTTGCGCGCAGAGTTGTTCGTGTCAGACGCAAACTCGAAGAAGGAGCGGAGGATACCAAACTGAGTCTTGGTGCGGGCATCAAAGCGCAGAACGGAACGAATGCCGCTTACATACTGATCGTTGGCCTCGGCGTTGCCGAAGATCACCGTGTTAGCGCCACGACCCGTCGCCTGCGTTGTGCCGTAAAAACTGTAATTTGCCGCGTTTGCTGCCGCTGTCCCGGCCGTGCTGAACGCCTGGGCACCCGTTCCGCCGCCAACGGCAACGCCGTTTGCCGTCAAGCCGGTGTTAAGGTTCGTCGGGTTCAGAAGAGTAGGCGTTATGATTTCCGCCGCACCACCGTTACGACCGACGGTGATAACGTTGCTCGTGTTCTGGCCCTGATAGAAAAAATAGGCGCGCACATAACCCGAGACGCGCAGGCAGGTATCATTGCTGCCCGGAATGAAGAAGTATCCGGCGCCGTAGGCGTCACAGATTTTCACGTACTCGACTGGCTCGGCTGCGGCCAGATCGGCAGCCCGCACAGAGGCGGTGCCTGACAGAAGCGAACTGGCCAAAGCCGCCAGTCCGAACAATTTCCAGTTACTCATCAAGTCCCCCTATCGCCACTCGCGGCGTTTTGACCGAGCGTATGTCCCTCATTCATATGACCGATAGATGACTGCCCGATAGAGGACCTGGGGCAATTTCGATCGCGCCACACGAACAATTACCAACCGGATATCACAGCGAACCGAGATCGGCTAGCCAAGCATTCTAATGAGTGAATTTTACGGTTTTCAATTTCCCTTACGGAACTTAAAAATGTAAATTATAGTATCATAAATTATCTTGTTAATATTCTGACATAATTCGATTATGTGAATGGACATACTTCTTTTTTTTAAGATATAAATTAGGTAATACATATATTTTTTAATAATTTATAAATATGTACAATTGCGTTACATATATTTGACTATAATTTACTTATAAAAAAATTGAATATTTTTTGTGCATTTGAAAAATGAACGGGCGTCGCCGCGTGCTGACAAAACTTGCTTCTGTCATGACATTTTCGTGTTTATCGCCAGAGTAAAAACGAACTAAAAATGTTGCAGAAAAACCACAAAAAGCGCCACCAAATCGTCGGGCAAAACGCTATGGCGGCGCCAGCTGCTGCCAGCCATCGGCACTCATGCAGATGGCATTTACAGGGAATCGGGATTGGCTGTTGTCCGGGTGATTTTGTATGCCGTTATCGGAAAACCCAGACCTCGTTTTCCGCAGCATGCCCGACGCCGAATCGTGTCGGCAATCGGCTACCTCTGACGTGGCCAGACCTGATTGACGAGGGGTTTCAGGAACTGGTCGGGACCTTGCCGGCTTTCACACGCTTGGAAAACTCGGTGTCGCCGCCGGATGCGAGCTGCCTTGACTGGCTGATCCATTTTTCGCGCTGAATGCGGCCGGGAAACGACAAATGGCTGTTGACCCATTTGGCGTGCGCGGGTGTCCATGCGCCGATTTGTGAAAAATGGAAAATACCAAGCTCGTTCAGCTTGCCCTCATTGACACGGCCAATGCCGCTGATGCGTTTGAGATCGTCTTTCTTGCCGCCGTTTGGTGCCGGCAAGCCCGGCGGGCGAGCAGCGATAATTGATTCATCGGTATCATCGAACTCATCGCCAGCATCAGCGCTGTCCGGCGCCGGCGGCGGCATCATGATCGCGGCTGGTGCTGGCGTGGGCGCCATGGCCGCTGGCGTCGCGGAGGCCGGTGGCGCGACTGCAATCACCGCTTTCCCCTGCCCCTTTTCGCCTGCCATCTCTGTACCGGGGTTGGAAACAGCAC
>JAKFVK010000247.1 GCA_021732205.1 Hyphomicrobiales bacterium
GCCGCGCCCATGATGTGACGCGCGATGCGCTGGATCAGGCAACGATTGATCTCGCGCGCGCGCCTCCTGGTGAATATGTCGATGATCTCGTCTCGCATCTGATGGAAACCGGGCAGTTGACGCCGGTGCTGATGCTGCGGGCCTTGTGCAGCGGTGGCTTCGTATTCAACGAGGCGGTGTTTGTCCGCCTCAGCGGTTTGCCGCAGCGGAAAGTTGCCGCGCTGATGCAGGATGCCGGCGGCGATGGTTTCCGCGCCCTCTATCGTCGTTGCCGTTTGCCTGCCGATGCTCTGCCGGCCTTCGAGGTGGCACTGCAGACAATTAGGGAAACGGCGATGCCGGATCGGGCTGCGGGCGATTATCATTTCTCGCGACAGGTCCTGGAGCGTATCTTGACGCGATATGAGGGATTTGTCAGCAGCGAATCCGACCATCTGCTGTTGCTGTTGCGGCGTTATGCTGCTGCGGCGGCGCGTGATGAAGCGCAGGCATTCGCGCGCGACTGTCTGCTGGAAGAGGATGAGGCGCTGCACGCTGCCTGAGTGTCATTCGACATGGCGGGGGGCGTCGACCTCTCCGCGTTTGACCAAGGGCTGCCGCATCATGGCGAGCCCGACAAACAGACAGGCTAGCGCCAGCACGCCGTAGGCAAAGCGCAGATCGGCAAGGCTTGAGACAAGCGACATCAGCGGCGGACCAAGGACGAGCCCGCCATAGCTGGCGGTAAGAACAGCGCCGGTTGCAGCCCCTACCTGTCCGTCAGGGGCAGCGCGGGCGACCTCTGCAAGAAGCACCCCGTTCCAGCCACTGGCGGTGAGGCCGAAGGCAAAGGCGATGGTTGCGAGCAGCGCCAATGTTGCGTGGGGCGGCAGGCAGGCGAGGCTTGCCGCGCACAAGGCCATCGCCATCGCAAGGGCTGCAATGAGTTGACGCGGTGCCATCCAGCGGCTGGCGACATATCCCCAGCCGAGACGGCCGACAAGGCCACCTCCCTGGGCGATCGCCAGCACTAACCCGGCTGTGCCATGGCTGTGATCGAGCACGCGCACCAGATAGATCACGAGGAAGGCGTTGAGGCCAAGCTGCATCGCCGCCAGCGGCATCGAGGCGAGGGCAAGGCGGCGCGTGGGCGCGTCATTCCATAACAGCGACATTGCCGCACGCGCTGGCACGGCTTGCGCGCTCTGGCGGGTCAGCGCGTCATAGCGCGGGCGCAGGCTCGCGAAGATCGCAAGAGCAAAGGCTGCCAGGGCGGCGATGAGCACGAATCCAAGCTCGGGGTGGAAGCGGGCGATGGATGGCAGTGTCAGTGAGCCGAGGATGGCGCCGAGCTGGTTTCCGGTCTGGCGCAGCGAAAACACCATCGGCACCTGACGGGGGGTGGCGAGATGACCGAGAAGAGCTGAACTTGCAGGCGTCTCGGGTCCGAAAGCCAGGCCAAGGATAGCGCCGGCGAACGCCAGGGCAATCGGCGTTGCGAGCGATGACATCATCATGGAAAGGATGACAAAGACCATGCAGCCGGCAGCAACGGCAAACGAACCAAAGCGAGCGATCAGCGCACCACCGAAGAGGGCGGTCACCATGCCAACGCCAAAGCATCCCGTGGTGAAGAGGGCGATGGCTTGCTCATCAATGCCGAGGCCCGGCGCCAGCACACCGGGTGCAAAAAGTGCCAGGGCGACCACGCCCTGCAATCCAGTCATGGCGGCAAGCGCTGGATAAAGCGGCGGCAGGCTCTTCACGGCGCGGTTGTTCATGTCCTAGGGTCGGTCTTTATGATGAAAGGAACGGGCATGGCAGCAGGCGGGATATCGGTGCATGCGGTGGATGTGGCGCGCGGCCATCCGGCGCGTGGTCTCAAGGTTGACATCTACGCTCTTGGCGATGGTGAACGCCAGATAGCGGCGGGAATCATTGGTGAAACGGGTCTCCTTGATCATCCGACTGCCCGTGGCGAAGGGGTGAGCGCCGGCCTTTACGAAGTACGCTTTGCCATCGGTGATTATCTGCGGGTGCAAGGCATGGCCACACCGTTTCTCGAGGTCGTGCCCTTTCGCTTCGTCATTGTCGATGAGCGACAGCACATCCACCTGCCGTTCAAGTTCACGCCGTTTGGCTACTCGCTCTTTCGTGGGGCGTGAGCGGCTCACCTGAGGCGTCGTGACAGGCCGGCCATGCGTTCCATGACGACGAGCGCGAGGATGGTGAGAAAAATCATCACGCCGGAGACGGCGGCAATCGTCACGTCAAGCTTGCCTTCAAGGTCCTGCCACATGCGGATGGGCAGCATGTCGGTGCGCGCATCGCGCAGGAAGAGCGATACCGGCACGTTGTCGAAGGACGCCATAAAGGCGAGGAAGGCTCCGGCGATGATGCCCGGCCGGATAAGCGGCAGAGTGATACGCCGGAAAGTGTAAAGCCGCGAGGCGCCGAGGCTCGCCGAGCTTTCAAGAAGCACGGTGTCAAGCTGCGCCAGTGCTGCGACCGTGGTGCGCACCACATAGGGCACGCACACCACCGTGTGACCGATGATGAGCGTCAGAGGTGAAATCGGCAGGCCAACGAGCGAGAACAGCATGAGGGCGGCAAGCCCGAAGGCAAGCGCCGGCAGCACCAGTGGCGACATGAAGAGGCTGTCAAGCAGGCGGGCCGTCAACGTCGGCGAGCGCGCAATCGCCAGCGAGGCAGCAACCCCAAGGACGACAGAAATCACGGTCGTCCACAGCGCCACGACAAAACTGTTCCAGGCAGCGAAATGAAGCTGCCAGGCGTCCAGCAGCGCCACATACCATTTGAACGAGTAGCCGGGCGGGGGAAAGCGCAGCGAGAAACTGTCAGTAAAGGAAACGATGACAACAACCAGCGTCGGTGCCAGCAGCAGGGTGATGGCAGCGATGGTGAGTGCGCCCATGACGAGGGTGAAGCTTGCCTGATCGGGATCGAAGGTTCGCCGTGCCATCGCCTACCCCTGCGCATAGCCGCGCGACAGGCGGCCGAGAAGATTGAAAAGCGTCACAGCACCGAGGACTGCGACCAGAAAGATGATCGAGATGGCGGCGGCAAAAGGCCAGTTACTGAGCGTGGATGATTGCTGGTAGAGATACATCGGCATGAACAGCATCTGCCCGCCGCCCACCAGCGACTGGGTGATGAAGGCGGTGATGGCGGCGGCGAAGGTGAGCAGGCAGCCCGCCATGATGCCGGGCAGGGTCAGCGGCAAGATGACCTTGATAAAGCTGCGCCAGGCGCCGGCGCCAAGGGCTGATGAGGCGTCGCGCAGATTGGGGTCGATGCGCGAGAGCGCGGTGATCAGCGGCAGCACCATCAGCGGCATCTGTACCTGGGCAAGCGCCACCACCACGCCACCATCAGTGTAGAGGAGGCGAAGCGGTGTATCGGCAAGGCCAAGGCTCAGCAGCAGATTGTTGACGATACCCTGGCGGCCAAGAATGACGATCCAGGCGAAGGTGCGCACGACGACGCTGGTGAGGAGCGGCAGGACGATGATGAGCATCAGCACGCCCTGCGCCAAGCGGGGCGAGCGTACGAACGTCCAGGCAAGCGGAAATCCAAGCAGCAGGCAGAGGAGGGTAACTTTCACGCCGAGCCATAGTGTGGAAACGAGCACACTGAGCGAGAACGGGTCGAGCAGGAAACGGGCGTACTGGACCAGCCCGAACTGTGTCAGACTGGTATCAGTATAAAAGCTCACCAAAATCAGGATCAGCAGGGGAGCGACAAAAAACAGCGCGAAGAAGCCGGCCAGCGGCAGCGCCAGTTTCAGATCATAGGTGGTGACGGGGGCTGATCGCATGATATCGGGCCGGCGCCGTGGTCAGGCGCCGGCGTTCCTCCCGTTCAGATCTTGATGTCGCGATTGAATTTCTCAATCCATGCCGAGCGCTGCTTGTTGATGGCGGCCCAATCCTGGAAGACGAATTTCTTCTTCATCTCGTCATGGTCCTTCGCCAGCGCCTTTGCCACTTCGCCGCCGATCTTCACCTTAGTGTTGGTGGGAACGATGAGATAGGGGCTTTCCATCAGCTTGGCCTGCACTTCTGGCGACAAAGAGGCCTCGATCAGCTTGAACGCCAATTCCTTGTTGGGCGAGTTCTTGACCAGATGAATGGTGGTCTTGAAGGCGATGGCCCCTTCCTTAGGCGCCACGAACTCAACCGCGACGCCGCGGGCTTTAAGGATCTGGATGGCGTTGAAATTGCCAGGCCCGATGTCGATCTGCCCCTGCTGATAAAGCGTCGCCAGCTGTCCGGGATTGGCGGCAACGGCGCCGAGATTGGGTTTCAACTCCTCGATCGCCTTGAAGCCGGCATCGACATTGGCCTCGCTGCCACCGCGGCTGCGGGCGATCTCGACGAGGAAGCCGGTGCCGAGTGTCGAATTGAGGTTGGTGATGCCGACGCGCCCCTTATATTCGGGCTTCCAGATGTCGCTCCACGAAGTGGGCGGGGTTTTGATCTTGTCGGGATTGTAAGTGATGCCGACAACCTGGAAGAAGGGGGCTGGCCCCTTGGCGCCTTGCGCGTCAGCGATAAGGTCGTTGTAATGCGCCGACTGGGCGATCGGATAATCATCGACAAGGTCCTGATCGATGGCCACCAGCGCAGGGCCCGGATCATGCAGCATGACGTCAATGGGCGGATTGGCGCGCGCTGCCGTCACCTTGGCGATCTGATCGACCGAGAGCAGCGGATCAAGTGCGATATCGGCGTTATTGGAGGCTTTGCGGAACGCCGGCACCAGCACATCGCGATGAGCTTCTTCCCAGCTGCCGGTAAAGGTTGCAAAAACCAGGCGGCGGGCCTGCGCCTGTGTCAATTGCGGGAAGGCGTGCATGGCGCCCAGCGTTAGCGCGGTGGTCATCATCTGGCGGCGGTCAATCATCGTTTTCTCCCTGGAACAAACTTAACAAGATGGTGATGGATCTAGATGTCGGGGTAAATGCGAACGGCCCCGGATATTGCCGGTTTGACGGCGATATCCGAGCCTGGCGGCAAAGCGAGAGCCCCCATCGCCCGCGGGCCGGCAACCTTGAGGCTGGCCCCGCCGTTGAGGCGTACTTCATGGACGATGGTCGCGCCGAGTGGCAGGCCGATCTCGATCTTGCCGGGCAGTGCGTCGGCGTCGACGCTGAACGCCAGATGCTCGGGGCGGATACAGATCCGGACCATGGCGCCGGGGTTCAGCGCGCCGACCAGCTGACCTTGCCATTGGCCGCCACCGGGAAGCGACACCGTTCCCTCCGTCCCTCTCACATCCGTGAGTTTGCCGGTCAGAACGTTCGAAGCACCAACGAAGGTGTTGACGAAATAGGATTGCGGCTTGTCATAGACCTCGGTCGCGGCCGCGAATTGTTCGAGCCTGCCATGGCTGAGAACAGCGACGCGGTCGGCCATCGACAGCGCCTCCTCCTGGTCATGCGTGACGATGATGGTGGTGGTGCCGGCCATGCGCTGGATACGCTTGATCTCGATTTGCATGTCGAGGCGCAAATTCTTGTCGAGTGCCGCGAAGGGCTCATCTAGCAGCAGGATCGAGGGGCGCACCGCAAGCGCGCGGGCCAGCGCGACGCGCTGTTGCTGGCCGCCCGACAGCTGGCGGGGGTAACGGTCGGCCATGGCCGAGAGCTTGACGAGATCCAGCATCTCGCCAACGCGCGCTGACTGCGTGGCGCGATCAGTGCCGCGCGCCGCCAGCCCGTAAGCGACGTTGTCGGCGACCGTCATATGGGGAAAGAGCGCGTAATTCTGGAACACGATGCCAATCGTGCGCTGGTGCGGGGGGAGATGATCAATCGCCTTGCCGCCGATGATGACGCTGCCTTCGCCCTGATTGATGAAGCCGGCGATAATGCGCAGCAATGTCGTCTTGCCGCAGCCTGACGGCCCAAGGAGCGCGACCAACTCGCCACCTGTGATATCAAGCGTCACATTGTCGACAGCAAGCGACGAGCCGTAGCGATGCGTGATGCGATCCAGCAGCAGGGATTGCGTGGTCAGGCTTTCCGTCAAATGATCGACCCTTTACAAATATGGCGGCCCATGGCGCTGGAGTTCATGGCGCGGGAAAACTCAAGCAAGTATCGTGCCTTGTCGGTTCTGATGCTGGTGTGGATAATCATCGA
>JAKFVK010000289.1 GCA_021732205.1 Hyphomicrobiales bacterium
GCAACCGGCGTCTGGCCAAAGACTTCGAGGCCACCATCGCTTCCGCCAGAGCCTTCCTCTATGCTGCCTCCGTCATGATCCTCGTTCGCCGTCTCGCACGATCAACATGACTTTCGAAACGGACTCTTAGTGATCCGGGCCATGTCGCCGTCGGTATCAACATTCCCGCTGGTTTTATCGCGACGTATTACGATTGGCTGCCAGCGGAACCAGTTGCGGCTTAGGAAAATCCTGGCGGCGCTGCATTTCAAGGGCAACCGACACCAGCAGGTCGCGCAGCATGATCGGCTGCTGCGAAGTATCAGAAATAAATCGATTGATGAATTTCAGCTTGACGCTCAATTCGGAATGGTTGCGCTCGATGAAATTCATCGAACATTCCATCGACCATTTGCTGAAATCACGCCCTTCGATTTCTGAGAACCAGATGATGCGCGCGCCTTTATGCCGCTCATCGTGCCGAATACGGCTGTAAATGTGCGTCACCGCCTCGAACTCACCTTCGAGGATCTGCACAAAACGGTTATCAAAGTAGAACAGAAACCCGGTGATGCCGTGTTCTTCGTTGCGCTGCGCCGCGACGTGGCGGATTTTTTCCATTTCGCGGTCGAACTGGAAGGCATCGCCGACAAGGCAACTCGTGCTGGAGTATATCAACGTCGATATCATCAGGGCCTCCGCAGTGAGCAGCTAATCACGCTTTTGGTGAATTCTCACTCAGGCATCGGAAACGAGTAACGCTCATTTCACTTCAGCGATCTTAGCTGATTGCGCCTATAATACAAGTTAATTCAATCTTCATGTTCTGGTATCCCAGTAATCTCCATATAAATACGTATGTAATTTATGCATGGAGGCTAGCAGGCATACATAATTCATTATTATTTTTTGTCCCGCATCAAATATTTCAGTGATTTTTCTAGTGTTTTTATCGTTTTTTTTCAATAAGTTATGCTGTTAATGTCATTCCTCGCCGGCGAGGAGAGGCAAGCCTCTGCGACGGATTGTCCCGGGCGCGGATTTACACCAGAATTCTTCGCACGCGTCGTCGTCCGAGTTCATTTGCGTCCTGAAAACAGGGTTGAAGTTGGCGGATTGACTGGCTTTCACGAATCGCTCTGGAGGCGCTGAAGATGGGCATGCTGGTTGAAGGACGCTGGCACGATGTGTGGTATGAAACGGCCACAAGCCACGGCGCGTTTGTTCGTAAAGCCTCGCAATTTCGTCATTGGGTGACGCGTGACGGGGCACCGGGAGGAAGCGGCGCGGGTGGCTTTAGGGCCGAAGCGGGGCGCTATCATCTTTATGTCAGCCTGGCCTGCCCGTGGGCGCATCGGGCGCTTATCTTCCGCGAGTTGAAGCGACTGGAGGGTATGATCTCGCTGTCGGTCGTCAACTGGCTCATGCGCGAGGAAGGATGGACGTTTGCGCCAGGGCCGGGGGTGATCGCCGATGACGTCAACAAAGCATCGCGGCTTTATGACGTTTATCTGCGGGCCGACGCCAGGTATTCAGGCCGGGTGACGGTACCGGTATTGTGGGACAAGAAGACTGCAACTATCGTCAGTAATGAATCATCTGAAATCATCCGCATGTTCGGCAGCGCCTTTGATGAGGTCGGGGCGGAGGCGGGAGATTATTACCCCGGGGCCCTCCGTCCGCTCATTGATGAGGTCAACCAGCGCATCTACGACACGGTCAATAACGGCGTCTACAAGGCTGGCTTTGCGACCACGCAGTCAGCCTATGACGCGGCAATCGGCCCGCTCTTTGACACGCTCGACTGGCTGGAAATACGCCTTGGGCGCCAGCGTTATGTCATGGGAGATCAGCTGACAGAGGTGGATTGGCGCCTCTTCACCACATTGATCCGTTTTGATCCCGTCTATGTCGGGCATTTCAAATGCAATCGCCGGCGCGTGGCCGATTACCGCCATCTCTCAGCCTATCTGCGCGATCTTTATCAACATCCCGGCATCGCTGAAACCTGCGATTTTGACCACATCAAGGGTCATTATTACCAAAGCCATCTGACCATCAATCCGACAGGCATTGTGCCGGCCGGGCCGGATCTGGATCTGCTGGCACCGCATGGGCGCGGGTGAGGCGATTGGGGGGCCGCTGATGATTGCGCGCGCGGGGTGGGTGCACACGCGCGTAGCTTCTATCAGGTGTAGGCTTCTGCCTCAGACCAGCTTTCCTGACACAATCCAAATTGTCCCCAGGACAAGAACGATCGCCGCGACGAGACAGCCAAGCGCGCGCCGGCCGGCGTTGGCGGCTTGCACGTTGGCGGATGCATCGACATAGGGCAGCGCCGGCTTGGTGCCGCTCACCATTGCCTGGATCAACGGTTCGCGCTTGATGACTGTGTAAAAGAGATTGACCAGGATGTGGGTGGCTATCAGCGGCAGAAGGAGCCACTTGAACAGGCGATGATGCCAGCCGGTGAGTAGATGGACGGTGTCTGGTGACACCAGCCCATGGAGCGGACCGGCGGCAAGGCCGGTGTCATCAGACGAGAAGAGGCCGAGAAAGGCCTGTACCGCCACCGCCAACAGAAGGGCAATGACCATCCAGGCGCCGAGCGGATTATGTCCAAGATAATGAGGCGCACGACCGCGCAGCAGTTGGCTGGCATAGGTGAGCGCCTTCCCGGGCCATCTGACAAAGCTCGAAAAGCGGGCCGTGGGCGCGCCTAGCACTCCCCACAGCGCGCGGAAGGTGAGAAGGACCAGAATGGCCAAACCGTTCAGGCGATGGATCAGAAGGAAATGATCGCCAATGGCTTCAGCATAGTTGCTTGTCATATAGGCGCACAGGATGAGGGCAACCAGCGACCAGTGAAACAGGCGCGTTGGCAGGTCCCAGACGGGGACCTGCTGCTGCGGGTGCTGATCGGGCGTGTCCGATGACGCCAGCACGATTTGCTTACTGCCCGCGATACGGGCGATGGCAGCCTCCGCAATTGCCAAGAACCTTCGGCAATTCCGTCTTGAAACTCGCTTCGTCCTTGATCGCAACCTCGGCTGCCTTGGCGTCAACCGCCAGCTTGTCGAAACGGGCGAAAAAATCGGCCTGGTTATCCCAGATGGCGGGAAGCGCCTTGGTCTCTCCGCCGCTCTTGCTGTCGGCGGGGAACAGAGCTTTCAGTTTCGGTGAACCGTCCTGCAAGACCTTCAGGAAATTCTGTACTTTGGCGAGGTCGAAAGCAGCTTCTCCCTTCAACATGGCGCCGGGGTCTCTGGCGGCAGCGCCGAACCCTTTGAGGATATCTTTGCGCTCGGCGATGGCCGTGCTCTGGGCGTAGACTAACGAGGCGCCGAGAAGAAGGGCGCAGACGATCGAAATCATACGAAGCATAGTTGTCTCCCTTGTGAAGCGGCCGTGGCGTAGCGGGTCCGCTTGCGGTTGAAACTTATTAAAATCGTGTGTCGTGATAAATGTCTATTTCATAATAACCGGGCAAAGCTGCGCACCAATGTCAGCGCGAGCAGCGAGCGGTTCAACTTAACGTGTTTGGAGAGGCCCGCCGCCTGGCAGAACAGCGGTGGTTCATCATCGCAAGGGGTGTGGCAGGAATTGTGGCGTCATTTCGCCAGCCTCGATGGCAACGGGCAAGCGGTTTACCAATGGGGCGAGCGGACAGACCCAGACATCGGAATAGGCGCAAGAGGGGTTATAGGCGAAGTTGAAATCAAGAATAACCCTACCATCCTTGCTTTGCCCGAGATCAGCGCCCTTGATGGTATCAAGGAGATAGCGCCCGCCATCATAGGTGGATGAACCGCTGGTGCGATCCAGAAAGGGCAGGAAGACACCGCCGCCATAGCCGTCGATCCAGTAGAGTGTCAGTTCGCTGCCCAGCCGGCCGGCCAGGTTGTCGGTCATGGCGAACGGAATCAGCGCCACACTGCCATCCTTGCCGGCCGGCAAGTGATGTCTGGGAGCATTGGCCGGTACTGCTTTCAGCCCCGCCTCAAAGCGCAATGTTGCATCATAGGCGAAGTAGCTTGGCAAAACACCGCTTTCGCTCAGAGGGCTTTGCGGATGGTTGCGGAAGAGTTCGGCGCGCTCATGGTGCCAGTGCGACCAGGCTTCAGCTGGATGTTCGTGAGTTCGCACGTCGGCGTAAAGACCGGCAACCCGCCGGCGCCATTCCCAAAGGGTGATGAACTGGTCGCGAAGTGCGTCCTGGGCCGTCCCGGCCAGGCGCTGATGGGTGTCCAAAAGGGTCGTTTCACTCAAGGATCATACTCCCTTGTCGTCTGCCGATCAGGCAGTCTCACGCTGTGAACCAGTTCTTCTAGAAATAGGATTGCAAAGTCCCGCGCCGACGCACATCCAGCGTGGCGCAGTGAAAGGCACCACCGAAAGGACCATAGGCAAGGAAGGGGATATCAATGGGATCAAAGCCCCAATCCCTGAATGCCTTGATCAGGGTCTTTTGCGAGGCATCGACAACCACTTTCTTGTGGTCAAGCATCAGGACGTTGATGCTCGTCCACGGGCTGCACATGGAAATCTTCGACATGAAGCCCGTGACCTCGTCCGGTTTCGGGGCAATCAGCACATCCCACTTCTTGAGAATGGGAGGCAGACGATCGACATCGATATATTCGGGATTGACCAGAACCTTGCCCGGCGCCAGCGGCATGAAGCTTGAATCGATATGCATCGGCTGGCGGCAACGGCTCTCGATGATGTGGATTTTGTAGGTTTCGCCGAGATGGCGTTGAAGCCATTTGATCCCGGCCATGTTCGTGACATTGCTCGGGGTGACAAACAGGTCACGACCGCAACGCACGAAGTCGGCTGCGTCAAATACCGGTTCGTGCTCATTGACCGTATAGCGCAGCTTCTCGCCATATTCGGGGATGGTGTAGTCGTAATTATAGAGTTCATCTTTCAGCATCGGGCGGGGAGCGGAACTCCAGCGGGCGCCAGCGTCGAAATATTCCATGAACAGGCGGCGATAGGCTTCGCCCTCGAAATAGCGCGA
Organism: Hyphomicrobiales bacterium; assembly: GCA_021732205.1. Taxonomy (GTDB): domain Bacteria; phylum Pseudomonadota; class Alphaproteobacteria; order Rhizobiales; family UBA4765; genus Raskinella. The sequence goes on from JAKFVK010000289.1 coordinate 5,003, forward strand.
GCGCCAGCACATCGGCGTCTCGATGATGTCATCGCCGATCACCAGAAAACCATCGCGCGGACAAGCGATGCAGAAGCCGCGCGAGGACCACCACGGCGATTTGTACTTGGTCGCCCAGTCGACGATATCGGGGCGCCGGACCTTGATACCCTCCACCTCAAGCACACGAATGAAGCCATCAAGCTCCTTCTGCGCGATTTTTTTCATGAAGCCGGGAAAACGCCAGCCGGCAGCGAAGCGGAAGAAGGGTTGCGCCGCACGCGGAATATTGAATGTCACGGTGATGTGGTTCGATGGGATGGTGGCGCCTTCAAGGCGACCGACGATAACCTCTTCGAGCGGGTCCCACTCATTGAACGAACTGACTGGTCCGATCGCCGTCCCCGGCACCATCTCGTTGATGGTCGTGCTGACCGCGCGCTCGGTCATGGTTTTGTCGCTCAGTGGCATCGTATTCATTGGCACCCTCATGCTGGCTGTCTCAGTGACAAGAACGTCCCGACGACGCTGCACCCCTCACTCGGCCGAGGGCGACCGAGGAAGGGGGTTGGTAATATGTTCAAGGCTCGATCGCAATCCCAAACTGCGGCGCGCGTGTTGCGATGCTTGACGGCGCCGCCATTAACGATCACAAGGCGCGCCGGCTTCCTTGCCGCAATTTTGCGCTCCTCGGCGCTGAAATGGCGCGCAAATTCAGACACGGACAGGGTTCATGCGACTGATTGCTGTGGCAGGCGCGCTGGGTTTGGTGCTGCTTGTCGGTATCACGCTGCATTTCGGATGGCGCGACATCATCGAGGCCGTGCGGCAGGTGGGCTATGGTGTCGGCCTCGTAGTTGTTGCGCGCATCGTTGCAATCTCCATGGTCGGATGCGCCTGGTGGTGTCTGGTGCTCGGCCCCAATCAGGTGGCGCCGCAGATCTGCATGCTGCTGCGCTGGATGCGTGAATCGATCAATACCCTGCTGCCGGTAGCACAGGTCGGCGGCGAAATCGTCGGCGCGCGGCTTTTGACGTTCTGGGGTGTCAGCGGCGGGCGGGCAGGGGCCAGTCTGGTTGTCGACATGTTCGTCCAGGTGGCGACCCAGTTGGCATTTACCATAGC
>JAKFVK010000224.1 GCA_021732205.1 Hyphomicrobiales bacterium
TGTTGACGCCCGTCATCCAGGTGATCGGGATCTGCTCGAAGGCCTTGCGCAGATTGGACAGGGGGCGCGGGCTGGGGATCAGCACATTATGGCCGCCAAGCGCGTAAAAACACAGGAAATTCGCTGTAAACGCAAAGATATGATAGAGCGGCAGCGCGGTCAGAACTGTTTCCTCGCCCTCTTTGAGCCCGCTGCTGATCATCTCGCTGACCTGGGCCATGTTCATGATCAGATTGCCATGGGAGAGCATGGCAGCTTTTGACACCCCCGTCGTGCCGCCCGTGTATTGCAGGCAGACCAGATCGTCCCCTTTGACCTGCGCGCTGTAGGCGGCAATTTGCTGGTCACCGCCGCCATGGCGGGCGCGTCCCTGGGCAATCGCGCTATCGATGGTGATGGCCGGAACGCTCACCGGCGGCACTTGCTTTTTCACATATTTCTGCACGATGCCGATGATGGTCTTGCGCAGCAGCGGGAAAAACGCGGCAATGCCGGCAATCACCACGTGCGGCACCGGGCTTTTCGCCAGCGCCTGCGTCAGCTTGTCGGCGAAAAGGTCGATGATCACCAGCACCTTGGGCTGCGAATCAGCGAGGGTGTGCGCCATTTCATCCGCCGTATAGAGCGGGTTGACGTTGACCAGCACGCAGCCGGCTTTGAAAATGCCTAGCGCCACAACCGGATAGGTCAGGCTGTTGGGCATCTGCACCGCCACCCTGTCGCCGGCCTTCAGCCCTGCGACCTCCCGCAGATAAACGGCAAAGCAGTCAGCCAGGCGATCGGTCTCGCGAAAGCTGAGCGCGCCTGACATGCCGTTGGGCAAAACGCAGGTAAAGGCGGTCGCATCGCCGAAACGCCGGGCACGGTCGCGGGCGAAATCAGCAAGGTTCCGGTAGGGAGGAGCATCGATCGTTGCTCGCACGCCCGGCGGATAATGCATCTGCCACGGTCTGCCGGTTGCTGCCATCATGTGCCTCCCCTTTTTTCATTCTTGTGCGACAAGGCTAAGCTGAGATGGCGGCGGCGGGAAGAGGCAATTTATCTTTTGTCAGCAGCGCAAATAGCGATAAGGGCTCTTTCCTCGCGCAAATCGTCCGTGCATCATCCGATGGTGCGCTGCCAACGCCGGCCGTGAACTGGAGATATCGATGCCCCGCCTGATGACGATGCTGATCGCACTTGCCCTCGGCCTGTTTCCAGCGGCGGCTTTTGCAGCCGACACCTCTCTTGCTGTCGACGGGAGCAGATTGTCGTTGATCTGGGTGCTGCCCTTTGCCGGTATCCTGCTGTCGATTGCGCTTGGCCCGCTTCTCACACCGGGATTCTGGCATCATCATTTCGGCAAGGTCGCGCTCTTCTGGGCGGGTTGCTTTGTCATACCCTATCTCGCGCTGGCAGGATTTTCCCTCGCGCTCTACGCGGTCCTGCACACGCTGCTTCTCGAATACATCCCGTTCATTATTCTGCTTTTTGCCCTCTACACGGTGGCGGGTGGCATTTTCATCTCGGGCAACATTCATGGCTCGCCCCTGATGAATACCGCCATTCTGGCTTTGGGAACCGTGCTGGCGAGCCTGGTTGGCACCACCGGCGCCTCCATGATCCTCATCCGCCCCCTCATCCGCGCCAATGACGCGCGCCAGCATAATGTCCACGTCGTCGTCTTTTTCATCTTCCTGGTGTCGAACATCGGCGGGTCCCTGACGCCGCTGGGCGATCCCCCGCTGTTCCTGGGCTTCCTCAAGGGCGTCGATTTCTTCTGGACCACCACCCATCTCTTTTCCGAGATGCTGACGGCTGCTGTCATCCTGCTCGTCGTGTTTTTCGCGCTTGACAGCTATTTTGTGGCGAGCGACCGCGCCGCGCCCGCATTGCGCGATCCGACCCCCGATACCCACCCGGGCATCCGGCTTTTTGGCCAGGTCAATCTCCTGCTGCTGGCGGCCATCATCGCCGTTCTCATCACCTGTGCCGGCTGGAAGCCTGGTGTCAGCGTCGAGGTGTTTCACAACAAATTGCAGCTTCAGGACCTCACCCGCGATGTCCTCTTGTTGCTCATCGCCTTTGTTTCCCTCAAACTGACGCCCGCATTGGCGCGCGAGGGCAATGGTTTCAACTGGGGGCCGATTGTCGAAGTGGCCAAGCTTTTCATCGGTATTTTTCTCACCATCGTACCGGTGCTAGCGATTCTCCAGGCCGGCAAATCGGGTGCGCTTGCCGGGCTGGTCGCTTTGGTCACGAATGGCGATGGCTCGCCTAATAACGCGATGTATTTCTGGCTGTCGGGCGGGCTGTCGTCCTTTCTTGACAATGCGCCCACCTATCTGCTGTTTTTCAACGTTGCCGGCGGCGATGCCCAGCGCCTGATGAATGAGGGCGCGTTAACCCTCGCAGCCATTTCCTGCGGCTCCGTCTTCATGGGCGCCAACAGCTATATCGGCAACGCGCCCAATTTCATGGTCAAGTCGATTGCCGATGATATGGGCGTCAAGATGCCCTCCTTCTTCGGCTATTGCGGCTGGGCGTTGTGTTTTCTGATCCCTCTGTTCATTCTCATCACCATCATATTCTTCCGCTGAACGGGAGCGCGGCTGATGGAAGGACTGGCCGGGTTCGACGAACCGGCGGCAAGCGATCCGTTGCTGCGCGACGGGCGCCTGTCACCCCAGGCCCGCCGCGTCCTGCGCGGCAGCGGCCGGTTGCTGCGGGCGCTGGGCTTCTCCATCCTGAGCGAATTACCGCTGTCCGACGGGCGCCGCGCCGATATCGTGGCGCTGAACGGCGCTGGCGATATCTGGATTGTTGAAATCAAATCATCGCTCGCCGATTTGCGTTCTGATCAGAAATGGCCGGATTACCTGGCCCATTGCGATCGCTTCTTCTTTGCCGCGCCGCGCGAGCTGGATATGGCTGTCTTTCCCGCCGATCCCGGCTATATCGCTGCTGACGAACATGGCGCCGCCATTCTGCGCGAAGCAGGCGAGACGCGCCTTTCAGCGGCTCGTCGCAAGGCGGTGATGCTGCGTTTTGCCACCATCGCCGCCCAGCGCCTTCATAATCTCTGGGATGGCGGCTTTGCTGGAATAGGAGAGGTTGAACGCGGATGAGTGATCACAAACAACACCGCTACCATGTGACGGTCACCTGGACCGGCAATACCGGCAGCGGCACCAGCGGTTACCGCGCCTATGAGCGCGCCCATGTCATTTCAGCGGCTGGAAAAAGCGATATTCCCGGCTCCTCCGACCCGAGCTTTCGCGGCGATTGCGCGCGCTGGAACCCCGAGGAGCTGTTCATTGCCTCGCTGAGCGCCTGCCATAAGCTGTGGTACCTGCATCTGTGCGCCGTCGAGGGGGTGATCGTCACCTCCTATGTCGACAAGGCCGAAGGTACGATGATCGAGGATGACGCGCATGGCGGGCGCATCACCTCATTGACGCTGCGCCCTGATGTGGTGATTGCCGCTGCCGGCGATATCAACAAGGCCCGCGCTTTGCATGGCGATGCGCATGCGGCGTGCTTTCTGGCCAATTCGGTGAATTTTCCGGTGACGGTCAGTCCGGTCATCCGGCACGCCGATTGACCATCAGGCTGCGTGCGAGCGCTCTGCGCCAACGAGCAGCGTGTAAAGGGCGGTTGGCTCGGTCGTCCCGCGTAATTTTTCCGCCATCATCGGGTCACGCAGCAACCGGGCGACATTCGCTAGCGCCCGCAGATGATCGGCTCCCGCCGCTTCCGGTGCCACCAGCACGAACATGAGATCAACCGGCTCTTCGTCGAGCGCGGCGAAGTCGATGGGCTTTTCCAGCCGGGCGAAGAAGCCGATGATCCGCTCAAGCGAAGGGAGTTTCGCATGCGGAATGGCAATGCCGGCCCCGACGCCGGTTGATCCGAGCTGCTCGCGCTCGCGAAGGGCCTGGAAGATGCGCTTCGCATCCAGCCCATGCAGCGAGCCGATGGCGCGGGCGATCTGCTCGAAGGCATGGTCCTTGCCGCTTACCCTGAGCGAGGAAAGAACAGAGTGTTCGCTCAGCAGGTCACTCGTTTGCATGGTTTTCCTATTGAAACGAGGGGGGTGGGAATGGCCCCGCCACCGAGGACGACATCGAGAGGTGCGACGTATAATGATTCTGATTCAGCGTCCGCAGTTATTTGCCCTAAGGGAAGGGGTGAGCGATCCTTTTACCCTAACATATCTGGGGATGCTGTCCGTTCAATTTCCAGTGGCTGTCGGTGGGTCCACCCAACCAATGTTCCCGTCGGCCCGGCGATAGACGATGTTGACACGGCCATGCCCGGCATGGCGGAAGACCAGCGTCGGCGCGCCTGACAGGTCGAGATCCATCACCGCTTCGCCAACCGACAGACGGCGCAATTGCGTCGCGGATTCAGCGATGATGACCGGATGATAGGCGCCCTCGGCCGCCTCGTCCTCCTCTTCCGGCGGTGCGGCCAGAACATAGCTTGCCGCCATCGCCTCCTCGACCGCGCCATTACCACGCCCGGCATGATGATCCTTGAGGCGATGCTTGTAGCGGCGCAGGCGTTTCTCGATCACGATCGCTGCCGCATCGGCGCTTTGATAGGGGTCCATCGCCGCGCCTTCGGCATGGATCGTCATGCCCGATGAGAGGTGCAGAACCCCTTCCGTGGTATAGGACGACCCATCGCGCTTCACAGTCACATGACCGCTCGCCGTACCGTCGAAATATTTCTCCAGCACTTCTGCGACACGCTCCGTGATCCGTGTCCGCAGAACATCGCCGATATCGATATTTTTTCCAGAAACGCGAAACGCCATCGCTTGTCTCCACCCCTGGCCCTGTTCGCTTGTCCGCTGGCACAGGCACTGCCAGTCAAAACCGCGGGACTTCTACGATGATAACAGAGGTAGGCGTGGCTTGCGGCCAAGTCAATTATGCCACCCCGCTGGCGGTCACGAGCGCGCGATCCTATGCCGGCGCCTGCTTGGAGCGGCGGCGCTGGACGCTTGAGGGGATACGCATCGATTCCCGGTATTTCGCGACCGTTCGCCGGGCGATATCGATCCCGGCCTCCTTGAGCACGTCGACAATCGTATCATCGGACAAAACCTGATTGGCAGGCTCCGCGTCGATCAATTGCTTGATGCGATGGCGAACGGCTTCAGCCGAATGAGCCTCCCCGCCTTCCGAAGACGCAATCGACGAGGTGAAGAAGTATTTGAGTTCAAAGACGCCGCGCGGCGTCCCCAGATATTTGTTCGATGTGACCCGCGAGACGGTCGATTCGTGCATGCCGATGGCTTCGGCGACTGTGCGCAGATTGAGCGGCCGCAGATGGGCGACGCCATGGGCAAGGAAACTGTCCTGCTGGCGCACCAGTTCGATCCCGACCTTCAGAATCGTGCGCGCCCGCTGGTCAAGGCTTTTGACCAACCAGTTGGCATTCTGCAGGCAATCATGCAGAAACACCTTGTCCTTGTCGCCGAGCTTGTTGCGGGTCACATGCGCATAATAGCTCTGGTTGAGCAGCACGCGCGGCAGGCTTTCGCTGTTGAGTTCCACAATCCACCCGCCATCCGGCCCCTTGCGCACCGTCAGATCAGGGACAACGGGCTCGATGATCGTATGGCCGAAGGCCAGACCTGGCTTGGGGGTCAGCCGCTTGATCTCGCCCACCATATCGGCGAGGTCTTCGTCATCAACACCGCATATTTTGCGCAATCCCGCATAATCATGGCGTGCGAGCAGGTCGAGATTGTCGACAAGTTTCTGCATGAGGGGATCGAGACGATCACGCTCGCGCAGCTGGATTGCCAGGCATTCGCGCAAATGGCGCGCGCCGATGCCCGGCGGGTCGAAACGATGGATGTGACTGAGAACCCGCTCGATATCCGCCATCGCTGCGCCGAGCCGATCGGCGACGTCCTCAAGCGAGGCAGTCAGATAGCCTGCCTCGTCGATGA
>JAKFVK010000165.1 GCA_021732205.1 Hyphomicrobiales bacterium
AGAGACCATCGCCCGCGCCCGCTCTTATGCCAGTTCCGCCCGCGCGGCTCTGGCATCCTGTCCGGTCGGCGAGCATCGTCTGGCGCTTGAGGAAGTCATCGACTTCACCGTCGAGCGGGCGTTTTAGCCTCAGCCCGCGATCAACCCGAAATCGGCAGCCGGCAGGGTGGCGGCGCGAAAATGTGCCAGCAGGTTGAGGCGGCTGGCGCGGATCGCCGGGTCGGGATCATTGACCAGGATTTTCTCGAAGAAGGCATCGACCGCAGGGCGAAGTGCGGCGAGCGCGGTGAGTGCGCCGGCGTAATCACCAGCAGTGATTTGGTCGCTGACCGCCTGCCAGGCAACAGCAATAGCAGCGGCGAGAGCCTGTTCTTCCGGCGCGCCACGCACTGCGATCAGCGCCTCGTTGACCACGCCATCGAAGGTCGTGCTGTCTTTCTTTTCCTCCGCCTTGAGGATGTTCGCTGCACGCTTGTAGCCGGCTAATAAATTCGCCCCGTCATCGCTCTTGAGAAATGCGGTCAACGCCTCGACGCGGCGCACGATGAGGAGGAGATCGTCACTTGCGCCGCCGGCGCCCAGTACCGCGTCGACAAGATCGTGCCGTGCGCCGGAATCGCGGAGCTGCGCCTTCAGGCGGTCATGGAAGAAGGAAAGGAGGTCGCCACCGAAGCGCGGCACGGCGTCAGTCAGGCGAAGATGAATGCCATTCTCCACCACCAGCCGGATCACACCCAGTGCCGCCCGCCTCAGCGCGTAAGGGTCTTTCGAGCCAGTGGGCTTTTCATCTATGGCCCAGAAGCCCACCAGCGTGTCGAGCTTGTCGGCAAGCGCGACCGCGATCGCGACAGGGTCGCTCGGCACGCGATCGCCGGGGCCCAGCGGCTTGTAATGATCTTCAATGGCAGCAGCAACGGACGCATGCTCGTCTTGCAGCTCGGCATAGCGCCGCCCGATCAGCCCCTGCAATTCCGGGAATTCCCCCACCATATCGGATGTGAGATCGGCCTTGGCGAGGCTTGCCGCGCGCGCCGCCAGATCGGGATCAGCTCCCACAAGCGGCGCCAGCTGGCCTGCCAGCGCCACGATACGCTGCACCCGCTCGCCCTGCGTGCCGAGCTTCTGGTGAAACACCACATTGAGATGGGCAAGCTTGCCCATGCGCTGGTCGAGCGGCTTTGCCAGATCAAGGCCGAGCGCCGCCGCCTCTTGCGCATAATCGCCGGCGTCAGGCAGCGGTCCCAAATCCGTCTGCCAGAAATGGCGCGCATCCGACAGGCGCGCCCGCACCACCCGCTCATTGCCACTGATGATGGCGGCGCCATGATCGCTCGCCTCGATATTGGCGGTGAGCAGAAAGCGGTTGGCAAGCGCCCCGGTTTCCGGCTGGCGCACCACGAAACACTTCTGGTTGGCGCGGATGGTGGCGCGAATGACTTCGCCGGGAATGGCGAGGAAGGCCTGATCAAAGCGCCCCATCAGCACCGCCGGCCACTCGACCAGCCCCGCCACTTCCTGCGCCAGCCCCTCATCATCGATGAATTCGAGGTTCTGCGCCGCGCACAGCGTGCGCGCTTCAGCCAGGATGATGGCCTTGCGGCGCTCGGCATCGAGCACGACCCTCGCTTTCAAAAGCTTGTCGGCGTAATCCTCATAGCGGCTCACCATGATTGCCTGCGGCGCCATGAAGCGATGACCATAGGTGATATTGCCGGAAACGATGCCATCAACCTCGAAGGGCACGATCTCGGTTGCCTCCGTCTCCGGCCCGAACGTGCACAGGATCGAGGTCAGCGGTCGCACCCAGCGCAGCGACGAAGACGATACCGAGGCTGCCCCCCAGCGCATTGATTTCGGCCACGGGAAGCTGCGGATCACATTCGCGATCAGCTCGCTCAAAATATCGACGGTGGCGCGGCCAGGTCGGTTGATAAGCGCGATATAAACCTCGCCCTTCTTCCCGTCGGACTGAATGGTCGCCTGATCAATCGAGGTGAGGCCGGCGCTTTTCAGGAAGCCTTGTATGGCGGCATCGGGCGCGCCGACGCGCGGCCCCTTTTTTTCCTCGCGCTGATCGGGCGAGAATAGCGGCAGGCCGCCCACCACCAGCGCCAGCCGGCGCGGTGTGGCAAACGCCCTGGCGCTGTCATAGGTGAGCCCTGCCGCCACCAGCCCGTCGGTGATACCTTTGCGCAGATCCTCCGCCGCTTTGGCTTGCATGCGGGCGGGAATTTCTTCGCTGAAGAGTTCAAGGAGAAGATCAGGCATCGTTCGACTTCACGAAAAAGACAGGGGCCAAAGCCCTAAAGCTCGTCTTGCCGCCTGTCGAGCCTGAGTTTGTGATCGAATCACAAGAGCTTGTGCGACCCATCGCACAGCGGCGCCTTGTAGGTGCCCTTGCAGCCGCAGAAATAGACGGTTTCGGTTATCGCTGCTTCAAATTTGACCGGCATGAAGCCGCTGCCCATGTGCGATCCATCGCATAGCGGCTGGTTTTTCGAGCGCCCGCAGGAGCACCAGAAATAGGCTTTTCCCGCTTCGACATCATAAGGAAAGGGTTCTTTTTGGGCGCAGACCGGCTTTTCCATCAATTTTCTCCTCAGGTGCAATCACGATGGGTTATGAAGCGGGTGAAAGCAAGGGCGAGATAATGCCGATGTCTGTCGATAGGAGGGAACGGTACTTGACAACGCAACGATGGGTAATTAGATTTTTAGGCACATCTAAATACAGGAAATCAAATGATGGCCGCCGCCAGCATCCGCCCCCCGGCCCCGGTCCGCACTCCCCGGGAAGCAAAAGAGCAAATCCGTTTGTACGCGAAGCTGGTCGATGCGCAGCCTGAACTCCGGAAAGTTATTTCCTACACGAAACATTGGTATGCTGTTTCCCATGACAACGGATGGATGTTCGGTCCAAGCAAATTTGTCGGCTATCTTGTGGCGAACGGACAGGATTACGCGAAATTTGCCCAAGCCACAGGCGGTCTCCATGGCAATGAAACTCAAAAAACCCTCACGAAATGGGCCGTGCGGGCGCAGGGCAAACTTAAGACTGAACTTGACCGGGCGCTGAACGCGTTCATCAGCCGTTTGGGACAAAACCGAAGAGGCGGTGGAGGCGACACGATTTGGATCTTTCAGGACGAGCTGGAGCGAGCTTCCACGGTCAAGCGAACAGGCGATGCCCGTTTTTCTGACCATATCTCCATCGACGCCGATATTTGCCACGGAAGGCCGCGCATTGCTGGCACCCGCATCCGGGTCAGCGATATCATTGACATGTTCGCCTCCGGCGTCAGTAAGGACGACATACTCGCAGACTTCCCGTCGTTGACAGATGAAGGCATTCTTGCCGCGCTTGCCTACGCCGCCGACAGTGTCGATCACCGCGTGATCCGTGCTGCCTGAGGACATGGAATTCCTCATTGACGAACAATTACCGCAGAAATTGGCGCGTGATCTACGCGAGGCGGGATACTTGGCTAATCATGTAGCCGAATTAGGTCTTAGCGGGGCCAGCGATAGGGCTTTATGGGCGCAGGCCCTGTCGCGCCAGGCCGTACTCGTGACGAAGGATGCGGATTTCATGAGTGAGGCCCGTCTTGCCAAGCCTGCTCCGAAACTTCTCTGGATCAGGCTCGGCAACGTTGCCAATCAACCCCTGTGGCAAAAACTCAAACCCTTGATGGAACAGGTGGTGGACGCCTTCGAAAGCGGAGAGACGATCGTCGAGATCAGTTGATCTCACGCCCCGCCATCCCTCGTCTGCAGATATGCCGCCCCGCAGGCTTTGGCAAGCTCGCGCACGCGTAGAATATAGCCTTGGCGCTCCGTCACCGAGATGACCCCGCGCGCATCCAGCAGGTTAAAAACGTGGCTCGCCTTGATGCACTGGTCATAAGCAGGCATCGCCATTGTGTGGCGGGTGTCGTTGGCACCCTCAGGCGGCTTGCCCGCCGCCAGATAGCTGTGACAGGCGTTCTCGGCCATCTCGAACTGCTTGAACAGCATGCCGGTGTCGGCGTGCTCGAAATTGTGCCGCGAATATTCCTGCTCGGCCTGCAGGAAGACGTCGCCATAGCTGATCTTGTCGGCACCCTCGAGCCCATTGAAATTGAGATCGTAAACGTTCTCGACGCCCTGCACATACATGGCAAGACGCTCCAGCCCGTAGGTCAGCTCGCCCGCCACCGGCGCGCACTCGAAGCCCGCCACCTGCTGGAAATAGGTGAATTGCGAGACTTCCATCCCATCGCACCAGCACTCCCAGCCAAGGCCCCAGGCGCCCAGCGTCGGGCTTTCCCAGTCATCCTCGACGAATCGGACATCGTGGATCGCCATGTCGATCCCGATCTGCGCCAGCGAGGCGAGATAAAGGTCCTGCAGATCGGGCGGGTTTGGCTTCAGGATCACCTGAAATTGATAGTAATGCTGCAGCCGGTTGGGGTTCTCCCCGTAGCGTCCGTCCTTGGGACGGCGCGAGGGTTGCACATAAGCAGCCTTCCACGGTTTTGGCCCCAGCGCCCGCAACGTCGTGGCCGGATGAAACGTGCCGGCACCCACCTCCATGTCATAAGGTTGCAAAATCACGCAGCCCTGCTCCGCCCAAAAGCGTTGCAGGGTGAGAATCAGTCCTTGAAAGGAATGTGCGGGATCGAGCGGGGAGGAAGAATGGGCCATAAACGCCGCATTACAGGCAGACGCGGTTCAGGACAAGCCGTCAGCTGCGCTGATCAGGTGATGATGACGGGCGATAGATTCCGGTTTCAGGATCGCGGATGAGCGAATCGACAGGAGCGCGCTGGCGCTGTGCCGCTGCGCGCCGCATGACAACGCGCTGATTCGCCTGACGAAACAGCCGATAAGCAAAGAACGCGCTCGCAGCGACCGCAGCGGCAAGCAGGATGGGCGGCATGCGTCTCTCCCTTGTCAGACACTCAGTCTTGCGAGGGCTTGCGGCAAAAGCAAGGCAAAAAATGCGCCTTCACAGCCCAAATCGTGCCCACAGGCTGCGCTCGTCGAGGCGTGCGATCACCCGGTCAAGCATCGCTTCAGCCAGTCGCGTGCTGATGTCCGCAGCGATCGCCGGCGAGCGGCGTGAGAAAAAACCGCGCTCCGACGAGATCAGCTCGATCTTGACCTTGTCGCCGAAGCGCTCCCGCAGCACGGCACGGATATCACCAAGCCCGTCAATGAGCCCAAGCTCCAGCGCCTGTGCGCCCGACCAGAATTCACCGGTGAACAGATCGGTTTCGCTCTCGATCAGCTTGGCGCCGCGCCGCGCGCGCACCAGCGACACGAACACGTCGTGGACCCGCGCCTGCAGGCGTTTCAACCGCTCGACATCGTCCGCATTAACGGCACTGAACGGATCGAGCATCCCCTTGCGCGCGCCGGCAGTAACGACGCGGCGCTCGATTCCTAGTCGTGAAATGGCTTCGCTAAAGCCAAATCCGGCGGAAATCACGCCAATCGACCCGACCACTGACGACGGATCGGCATAAATGTCGTCCGCCGCACAGGCGATCATGTAGCCGCCCGAGGCTGCCGCATCCTCTACAAAGCCGATGACTGCCTTGCCATGTTCGGCGGCGAGCGCGCGGATGCGCTTGTAGATCATATGCGATTGTACCGGCGAGCCACCTGGCGAATTGATGATGAGCGCGATGGCTGGCGCCTTTTTATCAGAAAACGCTTTCTCGAGCGCCTCGGCGATGACGGATAGAGACAAATTGTTGCGCGATAGCGGCGAAGCACTCTCGGCCGCAATAACCCCGCTGAGGCGCACAACCGGGATCACGACGCGCGCGGCGCGCAAACGGGCGGGCAGAAGCCAGCGGACCAACCGGTGATCAAGAATATGTGTTATCATGACCCATGGATTAGGTCGCTTTCACGCCACCCGTCAATTGTCG
>JAKFVK010000232.1 GCA_021732205.1 Hyphomicrobiales bacterium
CCCTCGAAGCGCCGCAAATTGAGATAATCTCCAAGCGCCCGCACATCAAGACGTCGCCTTGGCGAGGCGAGCGGCCCGGTAAAATGAACGGACAGGCGTGGGCCCGGCGTTGTGGTGTCGGCAGCCTTCCCATCCATATCGATATCGGCAAGAAGCGACAGACGTGACATATCCGCTGCGGCGTTGATCTTGACGCCACTGTCGCCACCTACGAGCGCGATACTCGTCGCCCGCAGCACACCATTGTGAAGGACAAGTGGCGTTTCAAGAACGCGGAACATCAGGTCACCGCTGTCAAGCCCAGCCTGTACGAGCGGCAAGAGGCGTGGCAAATCGGGCGCCGTCGCAGCGCCAGCGGCAGCAATGACCGGTGCGAAAGCTGCTGCCGACAGATGAGTGAAATGGCCGTTGGAAACGACGAGCCTGCCGCCGCCCTCCAGCGTGGCAATCAGCTGCGCCGGCGTGCGCCCGCTTCCTTCAAACGTCAATCCGAGGTCGACACCGCCCGCAGCAACCGGCCTCGCGCCGTCTTTCCACACGATGTCTGCAAGCTTGCCGCTTTCAAGCGCGATCCGCCCGGCAATCTTGAGCTTCGTGGTGTCGCGCTGCAAAACGAGATTGCCGGTCAGCCTGCCGCCGGCAATTTCTCCGGTGATATCGTCGATGCCGATCCCGTCTTCGAGAAATTTGACAATAAATTGCGGGTTGCTAACAGCGAGCGGCCACCCCTCGCTTGCCTGCCCTTCAATGGCAATCTGTCCGGCAAGCCCCGTCACCGGTGATCGCACGAACTCCTGCACCGGCCACGGCTCGCCCGATCCTTGACCCGCAGTGCCGGTGGCAAACGCCAGTAATCCGTCAACGGGAAGGGATTTGGCACGCAACCGCCCTGAGACAAGCGGTATGGGACCTAGACGAACAGCGATATCGCCCGTCACCGGAATGTCGCTGACCGCACCGTCAAGATCCGCAAGCCGCAGGGAGGATTGGTCAAGCAGCAGACGTCCCTTGAACACAGCCGACATGTCATCATCAATATGGGATGGTATCAGCCCCAGCGACAACAACAGCGGATTGACGTCGGAGGCGGACACGGCAAACGCCAGACCCTGACCCATCGTCGTCAGATCCCCCAGCGCAACGCGCCCCGCCAGTGCTGCCTTGCTGCCAGCCAGTTCGGCGTTGACTGACACCACGCCAATCCCCTCTTGATCGGACTTGATGTCAAATGACAGGTGCGCCGGGGCTGGCGCCAGGCTGGTGCCGGACCAGATACCCAATTGCTGGAGGAGGCGCGGCGTGCTGGCGTTATGCAACTCGCCCTCTGCCGCCTGCAGCGCCGGCATGCCGGTCGCAGCGACAACAAATCGGGCGCTGCTGCGCACGAGCGATCCGCCAATATCGCCATCAACGCCCGCCGACAGCTGCCCATCGGTATTTTCCAACAGGAGCTTGACGGCGAGCGGCGCCAGGGCATCCGCCCGGATCCGCAGCGCCTCCAGTGCAGAGAAATGCGGAAGGATGCTGGCCAGCGCGTCAAGCGCCGGCTTCAGCCGCTCCCCGGATACCGACAGGCGCAGCGCCCCGTCATTAGCGAGGCTCACCAACCCGTCCCCCTCGACGGCAAGGCCGTTGAGAGCGCCGATTTTGATACGCTCAAACGACAGATGACCTGCCTGACGTCTCACCCCGATATCGATATCAGCGACATCGAGGAGGCCATGGCGCAATCGCTGTGCCTTGAATTTGACGGTCGCATCGCTTGCAGCGACTGACGATAAACGGCTCATAAAGGGCGTGAGAAATGCCGCGACGGGTGCCAGATCGACCTCCTCGGCCATCCCCTCGACGGTGAGCTGCGGCACAACATCCTGCCACTGGTAATCCGCCCGTCCCGACACGTCCGCTCCCGGCACGCCAAAGCGCATCTGGTCGAGCGTCAGCCTGTGAGGTGACAGCCCATAACGGGCCCGCAGGGCAAGCGCGCCGCTGCCACCGGCGCTGCGCTCGCCTTGCGCCCGGAAAAATTCGCCACCGCTCCACGCAGCCAGCAGCGATGGCGCCGCCGCCGTCACATCAATCATGCCGGTGACCACCATACCGCCGGCGCCCGGCTCGAATGCCGCCGAAAGCTTCAACGCCGTCTGCCCCGGCAACTTGCCGCGCAGCTCGCCTAACCGCCATTTGCCATCGCGCAGATCGACGGCAGCATGAACATCCTGCACCAGCCCGCCGGCGAGCGACAGCGACCCGGCATCAAAGGTGCCGCGAAGATAGAGCGCCGGCGGCAGCGCCAATGCCGAAGGCAGCGCCACCAGCCTCTCGAAGATCGTCCCCACCGAGGCTGGAGATTGCGCACTGACACCGGCCAGGCGATCAACATCGATCTGGCGCGCGCTGAGCACTGCGTCGGCGCGCATATCCTCGCCAAGCGTTATGTTAACGACGCCATTAAGCGCGATCACCCGGTCATCGCCAGCCGGCACGACATGGATGTCCTTGGCAACGAATGTCTCGGTTCCCGCATCCACATTGGCTTCAACCCGCCAACCCGCCTGACGTGCGGCAGCATCGCTGGCGCCAACGCCCGCGAGCTTCAGCGCTCCCGAAAACGATGGCCGCCCGTCCTGATGGCGAAACAGCGCGTCAAGATCGAAGGCGATCGGCCGCTCACTTGGAACCACCGACACCTTGGCGCGGATGCCGTCAACATCGCCTCGTCCGGTCTGGACGGATATCTGCATCGCGCTGCCTTCAAAACGCGCCATTCCTTCCGCACGCCACGGGCCGGCAAGACTTGATGCCGATGCGCGTAGCGCCATATTGTCAACGAACAGACGGGTGCCGCGCTCCTCCTGATCAATCGTGATTTCGCCCTCGCTGACGACGAGACTTTCAATCGACAATTCCGGCCAGTCACCGGTCGGCGGCCCGGCGGTAAAGCGACCTCGCCGGTCGAGCGACAGCCACAGGCGTGGATTGTCCAGACGCACCTCGCTGGCCTCCCAGCGGCCGCGCAGCAGCGGCCCTGTCGCCAGCTCGACGTCGAGATGGGCAATCCGCATCTGCGCGCCCATCTTGCCGATGGTGACGTTGCCAAGCCGCACCAGCGGCACCGGTAACAGCGACAGGTCGATGTCACCACCGATGGTCACCGGCTGCTTCAGCGCCTGCGTCAGGCGTTCTTCGATGGTTGCGCGATAGCTGCCCCAGTCGATGACGAAGGGAAGCCCGGCAGCGCACAAGAGCGCGAGAACCAGAAGGCCGGCAAATAACGTCAGTACTCGTCCCATGCGTCAGCCAGTCCTCCCTCGTCAGGCGAGCGCCAGCTTGCCAGGGTTCATCAGGTGCAGCGGATCGATGGCCTGCTTGATCGAGCGCATCAGCGCCACCATGTGCGGTCCATGTTCGGCTTCGAGATATTTGGCCTTCCCCTGGCCGATGCCATGCTCACCCGTACACGTGCCATCCATCGTGATCGCCCGCATGTTGAGCCGCGACACAAAGTCCTGAGCCCGCCTGACCTCGTTGTGATCATTCATATCGACCAGAACCAGCACATGGAAATTACCATCACCGACATGACCGACCATCGGTGCAACGAGGCTCGAGCGTTCGAGATCAACCATCGTTTCGGCCACGAAGTCTGCCAGAACCGAGAGCGGCAGGCAGACATCCGTCGACACGCCCTGCGCGCCGGGCCGCAATTGCAGGGCTGCCCAGTAGGCATCATGGCGCGCCTGCCACAGCTTCGTGCGCTCCTCGGCCTTGGTTGCCCATTGGAAACTCCCGCCACCATGCTCAGCGGCGATCTCGGCAAACATCTCAGCCTGTTCCTTGACGCTGGCCGTACTGCCGTGAAACTCGAGAAAGAGGTGGGGCTGCTCGGGCAGGGAGAGTTTGGAATAGTGATTGGACGCCTTCACCTGCAAGGCATCGAGCAATTCGATGCGTGCCACCGGCAGGCCCATCTGGATAGTGGCGATCGTCACATCGCAGGCCGCCTTGACGGAGGGAAACGAACATACGCCAGCCGACATCGCCTCAGGGATACCATACAGCTTGAGCGTGATTTCGGTGATGAGGCCAAGCGTCCCCTCGGAGCCGACGAACAAACGCGTGATATCGTATCCTGCCGATGTTTTCTTGACGCGCCGGCTCGTCGTCATGATCGCGCCATCCGCCGTCACGACTTTCAACGCCAGCACGTTTTCGCGCATCGTCCCATAGCGCACCGCATTCGTGCCCGAGGCGCGCGTTGACGCCATCCCGCCAATCGAGGCGTCCGCGCCCGGATCGATAGGAAAGAAGAGGCCGGTATCGCGGATAGTCTCGTTGAGTTGCTTGCGGGTGACGCCAGGCTCGACCACGCAGTCGAGATCTTCAGGATGAACCGCAAGAACCCGATTCATCTGGCTGAAATCAACTGAAATACCACCAAGGGGCGCATTCACATGGCCCTCCAGCGACGTGCCCGTTCCAAACGGGATGATCGGCACGCGGTGGGCGGCGCAAACCCGCACGATCTCCTGCACTTCGTCGCTCGAGCGCACGAACGCAACCGCATCGGGAAGTTGCGGGGCAATCCACGTCGTCGTGTGCGAATGCTGGCGGCGGATATCTTCGCCGCGCTGGAGACGATCGCCAAAACGCTGGGTCAAAACACCAATAACAGTCTCCACCGCCTGCCGTGACGGGGGGCTGGCAATCGACGGCGTTGCGGTATCAGCCATGAATTTGTTCCTCTACAGTCTTGCTAATCTCGCTTTGTGGCGGAAAGCTAACAGAGGCGCCCGCCGGGGGCAAAGTTTCTGCGCCGCATGGGGAGACAGCAGCAATTGAGCGACACCGCCTACCCTTTCCGCTCATCGACGATGACCGTCGAGCCTGCCTGGATCGACTATAACGGCCATCTCAACATGGCCTATTATAATGTTCTCTTCGACCGCGCCATCGACGAGGCGGCGATTGATCTGGGGCTGGGGCCGGCCTATCTGGCTGAGGCACAAGCCAGCTTCTATACAGCCGAAGCGCATATCCGCTATCTGCTCGAAATTCACGCGCAGGATGCAGTATTTTGTCTCACCCGCCTGATCGGGGCTGACGAAAAGCGACTGCACTGGTGGCAGGAATTATGGCGTCATGGCGATCATACCCTGTCAGCGACCTCCGAACAGATCGCCCTTCACGTCGATATGGCGGCAAAAAGAGTAACCCCCTTCCCCGGCCGCATCCTTGAACGCATCGCGCTTTGGCGTGCAAGCGACGCACTCCTGCCGCAGCCTGATGGTGCTGGCGGGCGCGTGAGCCTCAAACGACAATAGGCCGATCACGCTTATCGTGCCCGCATGCGTCTTTATTTTGCTAATGTCGGGCGTTGAAGATTCGCCAAAAGGCAGCGATAAACCAATCGCGCCTTCCGGACATGAGGATCATGGCCCAGTTCTCCCGCCTGCCTGCTGAAGCCGCTCCGGCACCGCGCCCCGGCGGCATTGCCGCGCGGGCGCAGGGTCTTGTCTCTGGTCAAGAGTTTGGCGCCGGGATCGACTGGGTTGAACGACTGAACCCGGAGCAGCGGGCTGCCGTTGAGGCGACCGAGGGCGCGGTGCTTGTTCTGGCGGGCGCCGGCACCGGCAAGACGCGGGTGCTGACGACGCGGATCGCCTACCTGCTGGCCACACACAAGGCCTACCCGCGTGAAATCCTCTCCGTCACCTTCACCAACAAGGCGGCGCGCGAGATGCACCACCGCATCGGCTCCCTCATCGGCCAGTCGGTCGAGGGGATGCCATGGCTAGGCACCTTTCACTCCATCGGCCGCAAGATCCTCATCCGTCATGCCGAGGCGGCGGG
>JAKFVK010000180.1 GCA_021732205.1 Hyphomicrobiales bacterium
GAGCTTGAAATCAGCGATGGCTACAAGATTGCCCCGCCGGAAGGGACCCATGTCGGTGAATTGACGCCCGATTATAATGGCGCCATATCGAAGAAGGTGTATCTGGCGCCGGGCACCTATGAGCTGCGCTATTTCTATGTTGGCGGACCTTATATCCCGGTACCCGATTATTACGGCTGGACGACGAATGGTTCGGTCTACTTCTACAATGATCCGCTCCCCCTGTGCTCCAAGACGGCAGCCAATGTGGAATGGGCAACGCAAGACAAGAGCCGGATTGGTGTTTATTTCAGCGCTGATTCAGCAGATTTTTCTGCTCAAAATTTGACCGCCGCCAATAATCCGACGAGCAAGACATGGCGGCCAGCCGATCTCGTTGATGTGTGCATCTATTCCTATTCCTGGGTAGAGCGCAGTGCCACGATTACGGTCCCTACCGCCGGCAATTACTGGCTGACCTTTGCCGCGCAGGGCGGCAATGCTGATCGTGAGGGTGGCCAGATTGATAATATCCGCGTGTGCTATCAGGCTTGCGCAGGCGACCGGCGATTATCGCCGATGGAAACACCAGGCCATGTGGTGTTCGCGGATGATTTCGAGCGACCCTACACAACGGCATCGCCCTATTTGCAGACGACGATTGCTGCCAATGGCTGGACCACCACGCCCTATGATTCTGTCCAGATATTCACCAATGGCGACGCGCCGCAGGGGCGGCAATATCTCGAACTCGACACCGACATCAATTACAGCGGCACATCGACAACCACCCTGTCGCCTGGGCCCTCCAACCGGGCGATCTCACGGAGATTTCTGTTCTCGGAAGGCACTTATCAACTCGCCTATTGGTATAAGCCGCGCGTCCGGTTTGCACTGACCGGCACCTTCTGCGGTTCGACCGCCGCAGCGGCGCAGTCGGGTTATCCAACAGGTACCGCGTCGGTCACCGCAACCACCTATTCGGCACCGACTGGGACATATGATTACAATACCAGCCAGATCGGGGTCTACCTCGACAGCGATCTGACAACGGCTGGCAGCACGCGCCCGACCAACCCGCTGGATATCTGTATGTTTTCGAATGGCTGGGTGCAGCGCTATGTCACCTTTGTCATCTCGAAGCCCGGCTTCTACTGGTTCACGATGCGTGCAGAGGGCGTTGGCGAAGGCTATGGCGCTAACGTCGATGATGTGCGGATCTGCGCGGTCGCCTGTTCCGGTGGGCCGACCAATCAGACGAAGCTGGCGGTTCCGCAGTAAGGTGTGAGCGCACTCACCTTTACCAATGGTTGACCCTGATGACGCATACTTTTTCCGTTGGACAGGGATAGGCGGCTGATGGTGTTGCGATTGTTGCTACAGGGATTTTTAAATCGGGTGACGTTTTTCGCTCGCTTCCGCGTATTCGCAAGCGAGGCAGGTGGCACCTCTGCGGTCGAATTCGCACTTCTCGCCCTGCCGTTTTTTATGGTGCTCCTTGGCACCATGCAGGTTGGTCTCATCTACCTCACGCAGGCGACCCTGCAGGGCGCGACACTTAATGCCGCCGATAACATCTTGACGACAAACTTCGCACCGCAGCCAACCGTTTCGTCGATCCGTTCGGTGCTGTGTGCCAAAAGTGCCAACATGTATGCCTGCGATGCAACGCTCAAGGTTGAGCTCAATACGCTGCAGGCATTGTCGACAGGAACGGTTGCCTTAAGCGACGGCATGATCAATAGCGGATCGAGTGGCACGCCGCTTGTCCTGCGCACTCAGACGACGGCGACTGTCTTCACCCCGGGGCTCGGCAGTTTTGCGACCGTCTCGGCCAGCGCTGTCTTGAGGCGACCATGAGAGTGTTCAAAGCACTTGCCGCCAGATTTGCCAGGCAGGAACGGGCCAGTATTGTCATCGAGTTCGCGATCCTTGTGCCGGTACTGATTCTGCTCATGGGCGCGACGTATGAATTGGCAGGCGGCATAGAAGCCAATTCCCAGCTCAACATTATGGTTGGCCAGGTTGCTCTCTCGTGGGGTGATTGCAATGACGCACCATCTGGTACCTGCCAGACGGAGATGAACCAGTACATTTCGGCAAGAACCAATATTGCTCCCGTGCTCAATACTTCGCAACTTACGCTTGATCTGTGGCAGGTTACTAATTCGTTCGGTACCATTAATGTCGTCTACGGGACCAGGGCAATTACGGCGGCGGCAAGAAATCTGGCGCTGGCGCAGATCCCTGTTGGACAGAGTGGCGTCATCGCCATCGGCAGCTACACCTACCAGGCGCGGGCTTTCGTCGTGGTCACCCAGCCCTTCATCGGGTCGGGCATCGTTCTCAGCCAGCAGGCGGTGGCACGCAAAAGCTGATTCCTTTCGAGACGCTTTCGATGTGTTGTTAACGGTTCGTTTCCTCTCCTTCTGCAAGGATGCGTTAACGCTTGGCCGATCTCTACGGCGCAAGCGGAGCGCGGAGAGGTCGCAATGGCGATGCCACAGCATGTGGTGGTCCTGAAAGGCGGGGTGTCGGGCGAGCGTGATGTCTCGCTGCACTCAGGCAAGGAATGCGCCGATGCGTTAAGGCAGGCCGGGTTTCGGGTCAGCGAACTCGACGTCACGGTCGAGGTTATAAAGAATCTCGGCCCGGCCCTTCTGGCGTTAAAACCTGACGTCGTGTTTCTAGCCCTTCATGGCAAATTTGGTGAAGACGGCACGGTTCAGGGCCTCCTCGAAATCCTGAAAATTCCCTACACGCATTCCGGTGTTCTTGCCTCGTCTCTCGCTATGAACAAGGCGATGGCGAAAGCGGTGCTGGCGGCAGCCGGTGTGCCGGTTGCCGGCGGGCGCGTGATCGCGCGCAGGGAGGCTGCTATCGCCCACGCCCTGCCGCGTCCCTATGTGCTGAAACCCAATGATGGTGGCTCGTCGATTGGCGTGTTCATTATCCGCGCCGATATGGAGTATCCGCCGCAGGAATTGTCCTCCGCGCAATGGAGCTACGGCGAAACACTCCTTGCCGAGCCATTTATCCCCGGCATGGAACTCACCTGCGCGGTGATGGGGGATCGCCCGCTCGATGTCATTGAGATCGTTCAGGACAATGGCTTTTATGATTACGAGGCGAAATACGCCGAAGGCGGGTCACGCCATATTCTTCCGGCGCGGATTAAACCAAAAATTTACCAAGATGTACAAAAACTGAGTCTGACAGCGCATCGGGCCCTGGGGTGCCGTGGCGTGACGCGAAGCGATTTTCGTTACGATGAGCACAGCGGGGAGGGTGTGTTGATCTGCCTTGAGGTCAACACCCAGCCGGGAATGACGCGAACATCGCTCGTTCCCGATCTGGCGGCTTATGCCGGCATCTCGTTTCCCGATCTCATGCGCTGGATGGTGGAGGACGCATCTTGCGAGCGTTGAGCGGCACGGCTGTGGATAGCGGAGCGGCAGAGGGCAAAGCGCGCAAGCGTTCCCGCCGTCATGCGCTGCCGGTTGCTCCTGTCCGGCCACGCGCCCTTGCGCCTTATACCTATGTCTTGAAACTCCCTGTCATCGGGCGCACGTCGATCCATCGGCTCGGCTTGATGGCGACGATCGCGCTGATGATGGCGACCGTCACGACAGGCTTCGTCATGGGTGGCCATGTCGGCACGACGAAGGATAAAGCCGCTCTGGCAGTTGCGACGGGTTTGCGCAGCATCGGCTTTCGCGTCAGCGAGGTCCGTGTCACCGGCGCGCATCAATTGACGGTGCCGGAGCTTTTCGAACGCGTCGGCCTTAACAGCACGTCGCTGACGACGCTGGGCTTTGACGCTGAGCAGGCGCGGCGCAAGCTGGTGGAAATTCCCTGGATCAAAACCGCATCTGTCCGTGTGCTGTTGCCAGGCACGATTGATGTGGCGGTTGTCGAGCGCGAACCCTTCGCCCTGTGGCAGCGCGACGGGCGCGTCAATCTGGTCGATCGCGAAGGCGGGATCATCGGCGCTTATGAGGATGAGCGGTTTGCCAATCTGCCGGTGGTTGTTGGTGAGGGGGCCGACAAGCGTGTGGTGGAAATTCGCCAATTGCTTGATCTTCATCCGCTGTTGCGCCAGCAGGTGCGGGCGGCGGTGCTGGTGGCCGAGCGGCGGTGGACGCTGAAACTTGCCGATGGCGTCGACGTCATGCTGCCCGAGGAAGGGGCGCAGGACGCCTTGGCCTCGCTCATTCGCATCGATGGACAGTCTGGCCTCCTCAAGCGTGACATCGCGGCAGTCGATCTGCGGGTGGCCAATCGTGTGATCGTTCGCCTGACCGACCGGGCGGCGCAGATCCGAAGTGACGCCCTGCGGCCGCGCGCGCGCAACGCAACGCCCTCTTCCCCACCCCTACCTGTCAAACCGAGTGCGAGGACGATATGAGTAGCGCGTCCTATTTTGGAAAAACATCGAGGTTGAAGCCGTTGTCGCCACGAAAGGCGATGATGGTGAGTGCGCTTGATATCGGCTCGTCAAAGATTGTCTGCATCATCGCGCGTCTCACGCCCGATCAATCGGTTGGCGATCATCCGCATCGCTCGCACAGCGTCGAGGTGGTGGGTTTCGGGCAGCATCGCGCGCTGGGTGTCAAGAACGGCGCGATCGTTGATCTTGATGCTGCCGAACAATCAATCCGCATGGCGGTCGATGCGGCCGAACGCATGAGCGGGCTGACGGTTGAAAGCGTCATCGTCAACCTGTCGGCCGGGCGCATGATGTCTGAATCCTACGCCGCATCGGTGGCGATCGGTGGCCATGAGGTTGAGGATGCAGATATTCACCGCGTTCTCAAGGTGGGTGCGGCGCAGTCGATCAGCGAAGGGCGCAACGTCATCCACGCGCTCCCCATTGCCTATGCGCTCGATCATACTGCCGGCATCCTCGATCCGCGCGGCATGGTGGGTGGCGAACTGGGCGTTGATATGCATGTCGTCACCGCCGAAACGGCAGCCTATCGCAACGTCATCATCTGCGTCGAGCGCTGTCATCTGCATGTCGATGCCGTTGTCGCCTCGCCATATGCGGCAGCCCTGTCGGCCCTGGTCGCAGATGAAATGGAGCTTGGCGCAGCGGTGATCGATATGGGTGGCGGCACGACGTCGCTTGCCGTCATGCGCCATGGACGCTTTGTTCATGCCGATGTCATTCCAGTTGGCGGCAATCACGTCACCAACGATATCGCCCAGGTCCTGTCGACGCCGCTTGGCTATGCGGAGCGGTTGAAGACGCTGCATGGATCGCCGTTGCCTTGTCCGTCGGATGATCGCGAGCTGCTGAGCTTTCCGCACACGGGCGAAGATGATGAGGCGGCCGGGCAGATATCGCGCGCGCAACTGGTTGCCATCATCCGCCCGCGGATTGAGGAAACGCTCGAGTTGGTGCGTGAGCGTCTCATAGCGTCCGGCCATTACCAGACGGCGGGCCGCTGCATCGTGCTGACAGGCGGAGCGAGCGAGCTGTCGGGTCTCACCGAGGTCGCTCGTCGCATTTTCGGCAAGCAGATCCGTATCGGTCGCCCGCTGGGCATCGACAGCCTGCCGGAGACGGCAAGACGACCGTGTTTCAGCGTTGTTGCCGGGCTTGCGATCTACCCGCAAGTCGCTCGCATCGAACAATTCGACTCCCGTCGTTCGCGCAGTTTGCAAACGGGGACGGGGGGGTATTTCGCCCGGATGGGTGCGTGGTTCAAGGATAGTTTCTAACAACACCGCTGTGAACGAAAGCACAGCGGAAAGGCGGAGAGAACATGACCATCAATCTTCAACTGCCCGATGTCGGTGAATTGCGCCCTCGGCTCAT
>JAKFVK010000221.1 GCA_021732205.1 Hyphomicrobiales bacterium
CAAGCGCCAGACGATGCTCGCCGACCGGACAGGATGCCAGAGCCGCGCGGGCGGAACTGGCATAAGAGCGGGCGCGGGCGATGGTCTCTTCAATCGCCTCGTAGCGGCGGATGAGGTCGGCGGCAATTTCCAGATCACCCTCGCCCACATCGCCACCCTCGATGGCGCGCTGCCAGAAGGCACGCTCGCCCGGCGTTCCGCGCGCGAAGGCGAGGATTACCGGTAGCGTCACCTTGCCCTCGCGAAAATCATCGCCGATGCGCTTGCCCAGCATCGCCTCATGGCCGGAATAATCGAGGGCGTCATCCACAAGCTGGAAGGCCAGACCAAGATCGGTACCAAATTGCGCCAGCGGCGCGCGCATATGGGGCAGGCCGGCAATCGTCGGGCCCACCTCGGCAGCCGCAGAAAACAGCGCCGCTGTCTTGGCGCCGATAACGGTCAGGTATTTGTCCTCGGTCGTGGTCATGCTCTTGGCGGCGGCAAGCTGCAAGACCTCGCCCTCGGCGATCACGGTGGCGGCGGACGACAAGATATCGAGGGCATCGAGGGAGCCTACCTCGACCATCATCTTGAACGCCTGACCGAGCAGGAAATCGCCAACCAGAACGCTTGCCTGATTGCCCCAAACCTTGCGGGCGGTCGCCTTGCCGCGGCGCAGATCGGATTCGTCCACCACATCGTCATGAAGCAGCGTCGCGGTGTGCATGAATTCAACGGCTGCCGCGAGCTTGATGTGCCCCTCGCCGCGATAGCCAAACATCTGGGCTGCCACCAGCGTCAACATCGGGCGCAGGCGCTTGCCGCCTGAATTGATCAGGTGCTTGGCAACCTCCGGGATCATCGCCACGTCGGAGCCGGTGCGTGACAGGATCATGGCATTGACGCGCGCCATGTCGGCGCCAACCAGGGCTACCAGACGGTCGATTCCGGTCAGTGATTGTTTTTCGAGAGGCAGCGCTAGGTTCAAGTCGACAATCTCCGGCGCTTGTGAAGCGCATCAAACTCAGCATAGAGAGGTGACAGCGCCGTCACAAGTCAACAGGTTGGCGTCATTTACCACGTCGGCTACGTGTTCCTGCCAAGCGATAAGGATCCCGCGACATGCTTGAATTGCTGCGCAGCAATGACCCAGTGTTAATATCCGCCGCCCAAGCGCTGCTCGACGCGGCTGAGATCGGGCATTTTCTGTTTGACCAGCATGCAAGCATCGTCGAGGGTTCGCTGGGCGTGCTGCCGCGGCGGCTGATGATTGATCGCGACGATGAGACGGCGGCACGACGCCTGCTGACGCAAGCAGGGCTCGGGGCGGAACTGCGCCATGGAGCTCAGTGAAGATCATCTGCTGGGCGGGCGCGTGCGCCTCAGGCAGGCTGTCGACGGTTATCGCGCCGGGCTCGATGCGGTGCTGCTTGCCGCAGCCATTCCGGCCATGAGCAGCGAGCATGTGCTCGATCTTGGCTGCGGCGCTGGCGCTGTGAGCCTTTGTCTGCTGGCGCGGGTGGGTGATTGCCACGTAACCGGCGTCGAGATCGATCATGACATGGCGCAGCTTGCGCAGGACAATGCCGCGCTTAATGGCTGGGAGGCGCGGCTGAGGATTGTAGCCGGCGACATCAGCCGGCGCGGGCTTCTGTCCGACCAGACCTTCGATCACATCATGGCCAACCCGCCCTTCCATGACAGAAGGCGCCATCGCCTGCCGCGACTGGAGCAAAGGGCGCAGGCGCTGGTTGAGGGAGAGGCTGGCGTGGACAAATGGTTCGCTGTCGGCCTGCGACGGGTGAAGCCCGGCGGCAGCCTGACCTTCATCCTGCGCGCTGATCGGCTCGATGAGGCATTGGCGGCGCTTGTCGGACTTGCCGGTCGAATCACGGTTCTGCCGGTGCATTCGCATGCCAGCAAACCGGCGATCCGGGTGATCGTGCAGGCGATCAAGGAGAGGCGCACGCCGCTATCGCTTCTGCCGGGGCTGGTGCTGTTTGACGAGAAGGGTGAGCAGAGCCGCGCGGCGCGCGATATTCTTGCCAATGGCGCGCGCCTGTCG
Source organism: Hyphomicrobiales bacterium (assembly GCA_021732205.1). Taxonomy (GTDB): domain Bacteria; phylum Pseudomonadota; class Alphaproteobacteria; order Rhizobiales; family UBA4765; genus Raskinella. The sequence continues at coordinate 2,048 of JAKFVK010000221.1, forward strand.
CTTGAGGGCGGATGATCACCAGGCTTTCAGTGGACGGCGAAAACGGATAGGTTGCAGCCTGCTTGGGAGGACCATCGATGAAATGGGATGATTATCGTCAATCCGACAATGTCGATGATTATCGCGGTGGCGGTGGCGGCGGGCTTGGCCGGGCAACGGGCGGCATCGGCATCGGTGGCATGCTGCTGATGGGTGTTCTTTATTTCGGCTTTGGTATCGACCCGAGCTTCCTGCTCAATAGCGGCCTGATCGGCGGTGGCGGGCAGGCGCCCACCCAACAAAGCGCGCCGCGCCACGTGGACCCCAATGACCCGTTGGCGCGTTTTGTCTCGACCGTTCTGGCGACAACCGAGGATGCGTGGACACAGGTGTTTCGTGAAAACGGCCAAATTTATGAAAAGCCGCGTCTCACCCTTTTCAGCGATGAGATCGCCTCGGGCTGTGGAGACGCTGAATCGGCCATGGGCCCGTTCTATTGCCCCAATGATCGGCGCGTCTATCTCGACATGGCGTTCTTCAACGAGCTTGCCACCAAATTCAAGGCACCGGGCGAATTCGCCAATGCCTATGTGATCGGCCATGAGATCGGCCATCATGTGCAGAATTTGCTTGGCATTCTGCCCAAGGTGCAGCAGGCGCAGCGCGGTCTCGACAAGGCCTCAGCCAATGGCCTGCAGGTGCGTGTCGAGCTGCAGGCTGATTGTTTTGCGGGGGTATGGGCCAACCGGGTCAATCGTATCAAGCCTGGTTTCCTTGACCAAAACGACATTGCGGCGGCCATCCGCGCTGCCTCGGCGGTGGGCGATGACACCATCCAGCGGCGCACCATCGGCCGCGTCGTGCCGGAAAGCTTCACCCATGGCTCGGCGCAGCAGCGTGCCTCATGGTTCCAGCAAGGGCTAAAGGCTGGCAAAATAGAAGCGTGCAACACGTTCCAGCAATCGCAATAGGTGTCCTCAGCCGGACGCCAGCATCACCGCTTCGACCCACCAGTCGGCATGCGGTTGGCAGACATGCTGTGAAGCCTCCTGCGCGGCAGCGCCTGTTTCATAGAGCGCAAAAACGCTGGCGCCCGAGCCGGACATGCGCACGAGAAGCGCACCTGTTGCCTGCAGCGCGGCGATCACCTCGCTGATTGCCGGCTCAATCCGGCATGCCGGCGGTTCAAGATCGTTGCGGGCAAGCTTGAGGCAAGCGATGAGGTCGCTGGCGTCGGCAATCAACGTCAGGTCAGGGTGGGCCTCGCCCGAACCGTCGCTTCCCGGCACCAGACCAAGGGCTGAAAAGACAGCGCGGGTCTCGACCGGTTTTCCCGGATTGACCAGGACGCCGGCGAGCGGCGGCAAATCGTCCAGGCGCTCGATCCTGTCGCCGATGCCGCGCATCATGGCGGGACGTGGATCAAGACACACCGGGACATCAGCACCGGTGGCGCGCGCCGCCGCAATCAGGCGCGGATCGTCGAGCGTGAGATGATTGAGCCGGGCGATGAGACGGAGGGCTGCTGCAGCGTCGGAGGAGCCGCCACCAAGCCCGGCTGCCGCCGGCAGATGCTTTTCAAGTGAGAAATGACCAAGCACCAGCCCGTCAACACGCGCGGCAAGGTTTCGCGCTGCTTTGATGACAAGGTTGTCCGCGTCCGGGCCGGCAGCAACAGCGCGCGGGCCGCTCACCGTAATGGCAAGGGGCAGGCCCGGCGCCAGATGCAGCGTGTCATGGCAGCTTGCAAAGACCACCAGACTTTCAAGGAGGTGATAGCCGTCAGCGCGCCTGCCCACAACATGAAGGCTGAGATTGACCTTGGCTGGCGCCCGCTCGCTCAGCATCGCTTGATCAGTTGAGGCGCGCCTTGACCTCGGCAATGGATTTATCCATCAGCTCGTTTGATACCGCGCCCTTGAGCCGCCCGCTCAGCACTTTTTCAGCAGCGGCAATGGCGACATCGACAGCGACCGAGCGGACATCAGCGATGGCGCGGGCCTCCGCCTGGGCGATTTTTGCCTCAGCAGCCTTGGTACGACGCTCAATGGTGTCGACGAGCTGGGCTTCCGCCTCGACCTTGAGGCGTTCGGCATCGCGCCTGGCATTAGCGACGATCTCGCCCGCCTCACGCTCAGCATCGCGCGCTTTACGCTGGAAGTCAGCAAGCAGTGCCTGCGCTTCCTCCCGCAAATGGCGGGCATCGTCGAGATCCTTGGCGATCATTGCCGAGCGATCATCCAGCGATTTGGCGATGGTGCGATGGACGCCGGCCCTCACGGCGATGGCGATCAAGATCACCAGCGCCACGCCGGTCCAGAACACCGGATCCTTGATGACTTCGATCATCGTGTTGTTCCCGGCAGATGCATGGAGCTGGCGACCGCCTGACCGATCTCATCGCGTGTCGGTGCGCCGGTGAGCTTGGCGACAATCGCCTCGGCGCAGTCGGTGGCAATGGCGCCGACTTCACCCAGGGCCTTGTCGCGCACCGCAGCGATGCGCTGCTCAGCAGCGACCAGATGCTGGGCAAGCTTGGCCTCTTCCGCCTCTTTCTTGCGGGCGAAATCGGCAGCCATGGTCTGGCGTGCCTCGTCTGCCAGCTTGGCGGCGCTGCGGCGGGCGTCAGCCAGCGCTTTGTCATAGGTCTGCTCGGCGGCGGTTGCTTCATTCCTGAAGCGCTCCGCTTCCTTCAGATCGCCCTCGATCCGCCCACGACGCTCAGCGAGGATGGCACCCACGCGCGGCGCCCCCACTCTGGCCATGAACAGCCATAGCAGGCCAAAGGCGATCGCCAGCCACAGAAGCTGAGAGCCGAAGCTGTCAGGCTTGAAGGGCGGGAAAGAGCCATGGCCGGCATCATGCGCGACCTCGGTGTGAGGCGCGGCACGTGCCGCCCCCACTGCCGGTGTCACATTTGTCGTCGGCGTTGCCATCAAAGGCCTCCGTCAGGGCGCATATCCGGCGCGGGTCGGCGATCCGCGCCCCAGGAACTCAGAGCGCGAAGAGAAGCAGGAGCGCAATCAGCAGCGAGAAGATGCCGAGCGCTTCGGTCACCGCGAAGCCGAAGATCAGACGGGCAAACTGGCCATCAGCGGCAGACGGGTTGCGCAATGCCCCCGACAGGAAGTTACCAAAGATATTGCCGACGCCAATGGCGGCTCCCGCCATACCGATACATGCAAGGCCTGCACCGAGATATTTGGCTGCAATCGGATCCATAATCGTCACTCCTGTTGGAAGAAAAAGGTTGGAAAATCGATGGGCCGATCAGTGGCCCGGGTGAAGCGCATCGTTGAGATAGATGCAGGTGAGGATGGTAAAGACATAGGCCTGCAGGAAGGCCACCAGAAGTTCAAGAGCGGTGAGACCAACCGCCAGCGCCAGCGGCAAGGGTGACAACACCGCCCACACGCCGGCAGCGCCCAGCGAGACCACGAAGCCGGCAAAAATCTTGAGCGCGATATGGCCCGCCAGCATGTTGGCGAAGAGGCGGACCGACAGCGAAATCGGCCGCGACAGGAAGGAAATGACTTCAATCAGCACCACCAGCGGCAGGATATAGCCCGGCACGCCCGAGGGAACGAAGAGTTTGAGAAAATGGAAGCCATGACCAAGAACACCGACAATGATCACGGCCAGAAAAACCAGCATGGCGAGCGCGAAGGTGACGATGATGTGGCTCGTCACCGTGAAGCCGCCGGGGATCATGCCGAGGAAATTGGTCACCAGCACGAACATGAAGAGCGAGAAGATCAGCGGGAAAAAGCGCA
>JAKFVK010000219.1 GCA_021732205.1 Hyphomicrobiales bacterium
GTCGGTAATCGCTTCCACCGCCAATCCTGCCTCCTGCGCCAGGCGGCGGAGCAGCGCGGCGTTGGCATCATTGCCGCACAGGCCAAGAAGCGTCGCGCTGCCGCCATAGGCCACGAAATGGAGGGCCACATTGGCCGCCCCGCCCAGCGCATGGCGCTCGCCGGTCGCCAGCACCACCGGCACCGGTGCTTCAGGCGAGATGCGCGCCACATGCCCGTCGACATAGCGATCAACGATCATGTCGCCGATGACGAGTGCGCGCACCGCGCCCAGCCGGTCAAGGCCGGTGGCGAGCAAGCGCAGGCTGTTGTCGTCGAGCATCGGATGTCCTCGGTCAAGGCGCAGGGTGTTTGGGTGTTCATCCTCTTCCTGCCAGAGCCCTCACGGCGCGTAAAGGCAGGTGGTGGCGCGATGGCGAATTGCCACGATTGACGGCGCGGGTGCAAAAAGCCATGTCTTGCTAGGTTCGGCGTTGGTTTCGTCAATTCATGACTGGCTGCGGCCCGATCTGCTGTTGAAGCGTGCGCGATAGGCGAATGGAATGATTATTGTCACCGGCGGCGCCGGGTTTATCGGCTCTAATCTGGTTGCCGCACTCAATGCGCGCGGACGGCGGGATATTCTTGTCGTTGATGATCTGAGCGACGGGCGCAAATGCCTTAATCTGGCGCGCCTGCAGGTGGCGGATGTCATGGACAAGGACGCCTTCCGCCACATGCTCGTCAACGGCGCTTCCCTCGGCCCGGTTGACGCCGTGTTTCATCAAGGAGCCTGCGCGTCCACCACGCTGTGGGATGGCAGGGCGATGATGGCCGCCAATTACGATTATTCCAAAGATGTGATGGCGTGGTGTGCGGCGCGCAAGATACGATTTATCTACGCCTCATCTGCGGCGGTTTACGGTCGGCGCACGGCCTTCACCGAGGATGAGGGAGCCGAAGGGCCGATCAACCCTTACGGTTATTCAAAATGGCAGTTCGACCAGTATGTGCGCGCCCACCCCGACCATCTGCCACCGCAAACGGTGGGGTTGCGCTATTTCAATGTCTATGGCCCCGGTGAAACCCATAAGGACAGTATGGCTAGCGTCGCCTTCCATCTCGACCGGCAATTGCGCGAAGGCGGCGAGGCACGTCTCTTCAAGGGCTCGCACGGTTACGGCGACGGCGAACAACTGCGCGATTTCATCTATGTCGGCGATATCGCAGCGGTGAATTTATGGTTCCTCGATCATCCCGACGTGTCGGGCATTTTCAATGTCGGCACCGGCAAGGCCGAAAGCTTCAACCAGGTGGCGCGCGCGGTCCTTGCCTGGCATGGCGCGACCAAGCTTAGCTATATTCCTTTTCCGCCTGCGCTCGAGGCTGCCTATCAGCCCTTCACGCAAGCCGATCTGACTCGTCTGCGGCAGGCGGGATGCGATATCGCTTTCAAGGATGTCGCATCCGGCGTGCGGATCTATCTTGATCGCATGGCCCAGGAGCACTAGGCGCGCCATGAAACGGCTTATCATCGGCCCCGCCTGGGTCGGCGACATGGTGATGGCGCAGGCGCTTGCACGCCGCCTCAGACGGCTTGATCGCGCCGGCAGCGTTCACATGATGGCACCGGCCGCCACGTTTCCGCTGATTGCCCATATGCCTGAGATTGATCGCGGCTGGCTTCTCGATATCGCTCATGGACGGCTGCAGCTGCACAAACGCTGGCAATTGGCAGGAAGCCTGCGCAGCGAGCGCTTCGACGAGGCGATCATCCTGCCGCGTAGCTTCAAATCAGCGCTCGCCCCTTTTCTTGCCGGTATTCCACGCCGTGTCGGCATGATCGGCGAGATGCGTTACGGCCTGATCAATATCGCCCTGCCCGCAGCGTCTGCAAACCGGCGCACCGTCGATGAGTTCGTTCGTTTCGCCGGCGCGTCCGACCTTGCCGAGGACGAGCGTCCGCGGCTCAGGGCCGGCCATGAAGCGGCAGCATCGCTTGCACGCCTTGATCTTCACAATGACCGGAAACTGGTTGTTCTCTGCCCCGGCGCCGAGTACGGGCCGGCCAAGCGCTGGCCCACTTATCATTTCGCAGGACTTGCCGGGCTGCTGGCAAAGCGTGGCATTGCCTCGATCATCGTCGGTGGGGCCAAGGAGCGCGCGCTTGGGCAGGAGATCACCGCCGGTCTTGAGCCGGGCCTTGTGCATGATCTGACCGGACAGACAACGCTTGGCGAAGTGATTGGCCTTCTCGCCCGCGCCGATGTGGTGGTGAGCAATGATTCCGGCCTCATGCATATCGCCGCCGCCCTCGACCGCCCGCTCATTGCGCTCTTCGGTTCGTCAAGCCCTGAGCGCACGCCCCCACTCAGCCCGCATGCGCAAATTCTCGCAACCGATATTTCCTGCCGGCCCTGCTTCAAGCGTGATTGTCCGCTTGGCCATACGGATTGCCTGGTGAAGCTTGATGTGGCGCGCGTCGCGGCGGCGGTATTGGACCGGCTCGATTAACATCGCTCCGCCGTCATTACCCGATCGATGGCCGCAATCACCTGAGACAGCGGCAGTTCATCAAGGCAGCGCGAGCGCGACAGATAGTGATTATCGCAACCGGTGCGCTGACAGGGCAGGCAATAAAGCGGCTTCTGGACAACGGCGACACAGCCATGGATCTGGATCGCCCCCGACGGCCTCCACGGGGTGGCATCAGCCCCGTTCGGCCAGGGACCGATGTCATGTGGCGAGGCTGGGCCATAAAGCGCCACCGTCGGACAGCCGGCGGCGGCGGCGAGGTGGCTCATCGATGTATCAGGGCCGACATAGATCGAAGCCTTCGTCAGCAACGCTGCATTGGCGATGAAATCCAGCCGACCATCAAGCCGCATGATCGGCGCTCCCGCCTCGTTCCACACGCTGTCAAGATAGGCGCGCTCGTCAGCGCCCGGACCGCCGGTTGCGACGATGGTTAGGCCACGCGCCGACAAAATGCGCGCCAATCCCTGCCACCCCTGACGATGCCAGCGACGATAGGCATACATCGGATTAGCGTGGAGAACCGCATAGGGATGATCAGGAAAGAGGTGCGTTGGCGCCGCGCCTTGCGGGGCGGTCAATGTCAAGTGACGCGGCACGCCCAGCGCGTCCGACAGGCGGGCCAGATTGATGACGCGGTGCTCGCTTGCCAGTTCTTCGACGGATTGCGAAAGCAATCGCGATTTCCACCAGCGCCCGGCTGCCTTTCGGCCCACCAGACCGATGGAATGTCGACCCATGGCGATGGCAAGCCCGGTCGGGCGGTCGCCTGATTGCGTCGAGATCGCCACATCGTAGCGCTGGCCTAGAGTTCGACCAATCCTGAACAATTCGCGCCAGCCCGGCTTCAACGACAGCGTCAGCACATTGCTGACGTCGCGGTTGCCCGCCAGCATGCCCTGCGTGCCGGCAAAAACCAGCACATCGATGCGGGCCTGCGGATAGGCGCGCCGCAGCGTCGCGATAAGCGCTGTCGTCAACAGCACATCGCCCAGGCGGCGCAGCGTGATAACCAGGATCGTTGACCTGTCACCATTAACGGGCACGGCGCCATTCATGACGTGGTGATGTCACAATGAACGCGATCAAGGGTCGATATCCCCTGTTCGGCGATGATGCGGCGGGACGCGATCACGCCATCAAGGCGCTGGCGGTTGGCGGCGAAGGCGGAGCGGTTTTCAACACCGTGCCAGAGGTGGAAGACGCCGGTTGAAAAGCGCCCGTCCTTGCGCCTGACCCCGGCATGGAGCAGGCGGATGGCAAGATCGCTATCTTCCAGCCCCCAACCCTGAAAGGCACTGTCGAGCCCGTCAACGCGCAGAAGGTCCCTCCGCCACACCGCGAGATTGCAGGTGCGCACGCCTTCCCAACGCTCGCCAGCGTGGCGACGCCAGCCGCCATCGGGCAGGTTCAGCACCGGCAGCAGGCGATTGATCCGACCCGACAGGCGCGCGAGCGCAAGGCGCGATAGAGACCAGGCTTCAGGGGTCAGTCGGCCCGCCAACACGTCGGCGGTGAACTGTTGCGACAGCAGCAGGCGATGGCCGGCGACGAAATATCCCGGTTCGGCAAGTGCGGCATGGCGCGCGATAAAATCGCGGCGCGGCAGACAATCACCATCCAGGAAAACAACCACATCGCCGCTGGCCGCCGCCACTGCCCGGTTGCGCACTTCGGCTGCACGAAATCCGCGATCCTCCTGCCAGATATGGCGCAGCGGCACAGCCAGACGCGATTGCCACGAGCCTATGACGTCGGCGGTGGTGGCGCCCGATCCATCATCGGCGATCAGCACCTCAGCCGGCGGACGAACCTGACGCGCCACCGCGCGCAACACCGCGTCCAGCGCGTCGGGACGGTTATAGGTCGTGATGATGAGGGATGGTGTTAAACTCATGGCCCCTTGCATCGCCCCGCAATTGCCCGGCGACTTTTCGCTGGCGTGACGTCGTGCGCCTCTATACGGCCTCAAGGGTCAAAGCGGAAGCAGCCGGCTTATGGTCAGGACCCGTTAGTTAAGGCAAAACGGCATGGCACGAATGGATAAAATGGCAGAACACACCTATCTTGACGTAGGGCAACGACGGATTGCGATCATGTCGCGGACCGGCGGGAGTCCCGGCCTCGTCTGGCTTGGCGGTTTCCGTTCCGACATGACCGCCACCAAGGCGAGCCATCTGGATGCTCTCGCCACCTGCCACAGGCTGGCCTATACGCGCTTTGACTATGGCGGGCATGGACAGTCGGACGGTACGTTTGCCGACTTCACGCTCAGCGACTGGCTCGCCGACGCGCTTGCGGTCATCACGCGCGCGACCAGCGGCCCGCAACTCCTCATCGGCTCATCAATGGGCGGGTGGATCGCGTTGCGGCTTGCCGAGACACTCGTCGCCAGAGGCGAAAGCGCGCGACTTGCCGGTCTCGTCCTGATCGCGCCAGCGCCCGATTTCACAGAGCGGCTGATGTGGCAGGGCTTCAGCCAAGCCATCCGACGCGAGATCACCGAGAAGGGGGTATGGCTGCGCCCATCGGCCTATGCGCCTGAGCCCACGCCGATCACCCGTGCCCTCATCGAGGATGGGCGCCGCCACCTCGTATTGGATCGCGGCCTCGATCTGCCACTGCCTATCCACATCCTGCATGGAACCTGCGACCCTGACGTCCCGGCTGAGCTGTCGGTGGAACTGATGGGCCGCCTGCGTGGCGCCTCGGTCACCCTGACGCTCATCAAGGATGGCGATCACCGCTTGTCGAGCCCTGAACAGCTCGCGGCCCTTGAGAGAATTGTTCTGGACATGGTAAGCGAAGGACGTGGAAGCGTGAACACGCCTCACCGCGCGAAAGGAAACGCCCATGGCCCTTGAGGCCGACCTGATCGTTGATCGCCGCCGCCTGCGCAGCCAGGTCAGCCGCTGGCGCTTTCTTGCTCTCGCCATTCTTGCCGTAGCACTTCTCGCAACGGGGTGGGTGATCGCCAAGCGCCCGGGAAGCGCCACCACCAGCGATCACATCGCCCGGGTGTCTCTCAACGGCCTTATTACCTATGATCGCCCTTTTATACGCGTTCTGGAGCAGGTTGCCGATAATCCGAAGGCCAAAGCGCTCATGCTGATGATCGACTCGCCCGGCGGCTCCACCGCAGGGTCGGAAGCCATCTACATCGCCTTGCGGCGGGTGGCAGAAAAAAAGCCGGTCATCGCTGTCGTCGGCACACTTGGTGCCTCAGGCGCCTATGTGGCAGCGCTGGCGAGCGACCGCATTTTCGCAGCGCAGACCTCCC
>JAKFVK010000218.1 GCA_021732205.1 Hyphomicrobiales bacterium
TAGCCGCCGGCTGCATCATGATGCGCAAATGCCATCTCAACACCTGTCCGGTGGGTGTGGCGACGCAGGACCCGGTGTTGCGCCGGCGCTTCAAGGGAACGCCTGAGCACGTCATCAATTATTTCTTTTTCGTGGCCGAAGAAGTGCGTGAACTCATGGCGGCGTTGGGTGTGCGCCGTTTCGATGAATTGGTGGGGGCGAGCGAATATCTCGCCAAGCGTCAGGACATCACCCATTGGAAGGCGAAGGGGCTCAATTTCGACCGGCTTTTTGCCAAGGCGGAAGCAGGCGAGGGCACGGCGATCCGCCATTGCGAGCGCCAGAATCACCCCATCGCCAATGTGCTTGATCGCAAGCTTATCGCTGCGGCGATGCCAGCGCTCGACGGTGGCGGCCCGGTCAAGATCGAGCATGATATCGGCAATACCGATCGCGCGGTCGGCGCCATGCTGTCAGGCGAGGTGGCGCGCCGCTATGGCCATGAGGGATTGCCGGACGACACGATCGAGATCGATCTTCATGGCACGGCCGGCCAGTCATTCGGTGCCTGGCTTGCGGGCGGGGTCACCATGACGCTTCACGGGCAGGCGAATGATTATGTCGGCAAGGGCTTGTCCGGCGGGCTTCTTATCATCCGTCCCTCGGCGCAGTCAAAGATCGAAGCTGACAAGGCGATCATCGTCGGCAATACGGTTCTCTACGGGGCGATTGCGGGCGAAGCCTATTTCAGCGGCGTTGCCGGTGAGCGTTTTGCCGTGCGCAATTCCGGGGCGGTCGCTGTCGTCGAGGGCGTCGGCGACCATGGTTGCGAATATATGACAGGTGGCATCGCTGTCATCCTGGGGTCGACGGGACGTAATTTTGCCGCCGGCATGTCGGGTGGTGTTGCCTATGTGCTCGACGAGGATGGCCAGTTCGAGAGCCGGTGCAATCTGTCGATGGTCGAACTTGAGCCGGTGGAGGAAGAAGAGGTGCTGCTTGAGCGCCATTTTCATCATGGCGGGGATCTTGAGCACAAGGGCAGGGTTGATGTGGGCGGAGACCTGACGCGTCATGATGAGGAGCGGTTGGTGCAACTCGTCGAAAACCACCACGCCTATACGGGCTCATTGAAAGCCAGAAAGATTCTCGACAACTGGGCGACCTACCGTCCCAAATTCCGTAAAGTCATGCCGGTTGAATACCGCAAGGCAATCCAGCAGATGCAGGCCTATCGCCAGGCAGCGGAATAGGGGTGATATGGGGCTGGCCGCACCGCATGGCGGTTGCGGGGGGTGGACAGACATTGGCAGCGGATTGCCGGTTGATGGCAACGATATTCGAAAGTCAGGATTGATGGGCAAGGTCACGGGATTTCTGGAGATTGACCGGCAGGAGCAGAAGTACCAGCCGGCGGGTGATCGCGTGCGCCATTTTCGTGAATTCACGCTGGCGCTCGACGAGCGCGATGTGGAGAAGCAGGCGGCGCGCTGCATGGATTGTGGCGTGCCCTATTGCCATACGGCTTGTCCGGTCAACAACCAGATCCCCGACTGGAACGATCTCGTCTACGCCAGGGACTGGCAGGAGGCCTCGCGCAATCTGCACTCGACCAATAATTTTCCTGAATTCACCGGTCGTGTCTGTCCCGCGCCCTGCGAGGAAGCCTGTACGCTGAACCTCGAGGATGCGCCAGTCGCGATCAAGACGGTCGAGCAATCCATCGTTGATCGGGCGTGGACGGAGGGATGGATCCATCCAGAGCCCCCCAAGAAGCGCACCGGCAAGCGTGTTGCGATCGTCGGGGCTGGTCCGGCGGGGCTGGCGTGCGCCCAGCAATTGGCACGGGCCGGACATGAGGTTCATCTTTATGAGCGTGAACCGCGCGCGGGTGGTCTTCTGCGCTACGGCATTCCTGATTTCAAAATGGAAAAATGGCTGATCGACCGCCGCGTCACCCAGATGGAAGCGGAAGGCGTCACCTTCCATTTCGGCCAAAGCATCGGACATACGCTGGCAGCAGGCGAGCTGGTGGAGGCTCATGACGCGGTGGTTCTTGCCTGCGGGGCGGAATTTCCACGCGATCCGCAGCTGCCGGGCCTGGAGCTTGAGGGCGTGCATTACGCCATGCCCTATCTGGTGCAGCAGAACCGGCGTGTCGGCCATGAGCCGGTCATCCCCGAAGTGCCGATCCATGCCGCTGGCAAGAAAGTCGTCGTCATCGGTGGTGGTGATACGGCATCCGACTGCATCGGCACAGCCTTCCGTCAGGGGGCCTTGCAGGTCACTCAGCTTGACATTCGCCCTGAGCCGCCCAAGCGCGAAGACAAGCTCACCGTATGGCCCTATTGGCCGACCAAATTCCGAACCTCGTCATCACAGGCCGAAGGGGCGGCGCGCGAATTCTGGGCGGCGACGCTTGGGCTCGAAGGCAAGAATGGCAGGTTGAAGCGCGTCCTGTGCGCCCGTGTCGATGACCGGCGCCAGCCGGTTGAGGGAAGCGAATTTCACCTACCAGCCGACCTCGTGCTGATTGCCATCGGTTTTGCGCATGCGATGCATGACGGGCCGGTGAAAGACCTGTCTTTGTCGCTCGACAAGCGCGGCAATGTTATTGCTGATGACATGGCCTATCTCACGAACCATCCCAAAGTGTGGGTGGCAGGCGACATGCGGCGCGGTCAATCGCTCGTGGTGTGGGCCATTCGCGAAGGACGCCAGGCAGCCCGCGCGGTTGATCTTCAACTGATGGGCAGCAGCGCCCTGCCGCGCTGATGCCCGCACCCCATAGCGTAAAACGATTAGTGGTCTACGGGCATTCCCTGCTGTTTTCGAAAGCCATCTCGGGTTAGGTTCTCATCTCATGATGAGGTGCGGGGTGGTCGTGTCGCAGGCGATAGTTTCCTTTCTTTATGCCTATGGCGTGGCTGGCCTCGTGGCGGCTTTGCTGTTCCTGTTGCTGGGGATTGACCGTGTTGAGCCCTCAGCGCGCGGCGCCTATGCGTTTCGGCCGCTGATCGTGCCCGGTCTTGTCATGTTGTGGCCGCTCGTCTTGTGGCGATGGTGGCAGATTGTGCAGGGGCGGGGCGCTGATATGAGCGTGCGTCGCTCATTTCTGGTGCGCCACGCGGCGGCGTGGAAAGCATTGGCGGTTGTTTTGCCGATCATGCTGTTTGCAGCACTGGCGCTGCGCCAGAGCGGCCCGTACGAGTTGCCTGCCGTGCCGATCGATCAACGGGCAATGTCAGTGGAGAGCGGGCGGTGAGCGTCACTTTGAAGCCGGTCATCTGGTATCGCAGCAAGCTTGTCTATGATGGCGTGGTGTTGCTGGCGATGGCCCTCTACATCATCGCCTATCTTCGACTTGCGCCGACCTTGCAGCTCGTCAGCCGCCCCATCGATGACGCGATCCTGCGCATGCGGGCGTTCGGCTCCTGCGCCTTTCTCATGGTAAGTTTCATTCTGGCGATCGGACCCTTGTCGCGGCTTGACCGGCGCTTCCTGCCCCTTCTCTATAATCGCCGCCATTTCGGGGTGATCGCCTGTTCGGTTGCCTGCGCCCATGTCTATTATGTCTATTCCTGGTATCTCAACCTGAGCCCTCTCAACCCGCTTCTGGCGTTATTTTCGGCCAATACCAGCTACGGGCAGGTGCTGGGATTTCCCTTCGAGATATTCGGCGTTCTGGCCCTTGTCATTCTTCTGGCTCTTGCCTTCACCAGCCATGATTTCTGGTTGAGCTTTCTGACGCCCCGTTTGTGGAAATCGCTCCACATGCTCATCTACATCGCCTATGGCGCCATTGTTGCCCACATTGCGCTGGGCAGTTTTCAGGCAAGCGGGGATCCATTCTTTGTCATGATTGTCTGCGCCAGCGCGCTGGGGTTGGTTGGCGTGCATCTGGCCGCCCGCTCCGTCAGCCGCGCGGGCGAGGGCACGGCAGGCGATGACAACTGGGTCGATGCCGGGCTGATTTCGACGATTGCAGACAAGCGGGCACGCATCATCGACCTTGGCGAGGGAGAGAAGGTGGCGATCTTCCGCTATGATGGCAAGCTCTCGGCCCTGACCAATCTATGCGCCCATCAAAACGGTCCGCTCGGCGAGGGGCGTATCATTGATGGCTGCGTCACCTGTCCTTGGCATGGCTTTCAGTACCGGCCCGAGGATGGCTGCGCACCGGCGCCCTTTACCGAGAAGGTTGCCACCTATCGCCTGCGCCGTGACCTTGATCGTCTTTGGCTTGACCGGCGGGCAAATCCGCCTGGAACCCGCGTCGAGCCGTTACCGATTAGCGAGGGGATGGCTGATGGCAGGTGATGGCAAGGATGTCTTCTTCATCGGCTATATCAATGCGGTGCCGCAACCGCTCGGTCGTTTCCTCGCAGTCATCGGGCTCATTGTTGTCGTGGTGATGGCTGGTCTTGGCCTCTTATTGTCGCAACGCACGGCCGATCCTGGCTGGGCGGTAACCGGCTATCAGCACATCGAGCTGCGCGGCATTCTTGAAGCCAGACCCTATCCGGTGCTGCGCGTGCCGGATGGCGAGGGGCGCAAGCCGCGTGCCTATCTACTGGCGGGGGAAGGCAAATATGGCGTACAGAGCCAGGCTGACGGGCTTTACGGGCGGTGGGTGACGGTTGCCGGTTATCTGTTGAAGCGCGGCACGCTCGATATGCTGCTGGTCGATGACAAGGAGGGAATCGTTGTTGCCTCCGCCAGCGATGTCTTGCACCCCGCCCCGCCGCAATCACTCGGCCGCTGGCGGCTGACGGGCGAAATCTGCGATGGCAAATGTTACAGTGGCGCCATGAGCCCGGGCAACGGGCTGGCGCACAAGGCGTGCGCCAATCTCTGCCTGGTAGGCGGCGTTCCACCGGTTTTTGTCAGCACCGGCGCGGTCAGCGGTTCGGAATATTTCCTGCTCACCGACAATAAAGATGGCGTCAATGCGCGGCGATTTGCGGATTTTGTCGGCCAGCTCGTTTCGGTCGAAGGCGAGATTGAACGCGTGGACAATTTCTATATTTTCAAGAGCGATCCCGAAACAATGAGAGCGGCGGGGCCGTGAGCACAATCCATGATCGTTCAGGACTTGCCCGGCTGATAGGGCGCAGCCTCTTGACGCTGGCGGTTGTCGCGGTGGCGGCAGGGCTGTTTGTGCTCGCCGCCCTGATGTTAACAGACGGGATCATAGGCGAATTTCGTATCGTGGTCCCGGTTCTCGCCGTGTTCCTGCTGGTCACCGCCATCGACTGGCTCCACGGATATGTGGCGACATGGCTGAGCGGGCCCGATCACTCAGCCTAAGGGATGGCTGGCGGTCATCGAACGCGCGATCCGGGAGCAGATTGCGTTGATGGAGAATCAAAATTCTCTCTTATCGTATTGTTTTTACACGTGTTTATAGAAAAGTCAGTTTCCGCCTTTTCACACCACGCTCTAGGATTTTGACGGTTTATCGAAGCCAGGATCCTTGTGAACAATGACCGGGTTCAACGGATCGAAGGCCGTCTTTGTCCATGGTTTTGCATCAAACATGCGCAGCGCGTCCTCACGTCCCGCCTGCCAGCGCCGCGTCACGCCCTGAGGTGAGAAATCAATATCCTTGGTGTGATCCTCGCCCGGGATGATCGGTGCGGACAGGCGAACGACGTGCATGCGTGTCGTGCAGCCATAAGCTGCCAGTTCGACAACGTT
>JAKFVK010000027.1 GCA_021732205.1 Hyphomicrobiales bacterium
TCTTGCCGTCAAAACCGGCCTGCCGCTTCTTGCGGCCTACTGACGGAGTGCCGTGAACCATGCAAAGCCTGGGTGAATTTTCCAGCCTGTGGCCGGCTCTGCCGGAAGGTGTTTTGGCCCTGGGGGCGTTGCTGCTGCTGATGCTGGGGGCGGTGCGTGGCGAGCGCGCGGGGGACCTGATCACCGCGCTGTCGGTCGGGCTGCTGGTCCTGGCTGCCCTGATCGTGGAAAGCCTGCCCGATGAGCGTATCATCATCTTTTCAGGCGGTTTTGTCTTCGATGGCTTTGCCCGCTTCGTCAAATCGGCAAGCTTCATCGCCAGTGCGGTGGCGATCATTCTTGGCCGCACCTATTTTCGTGAGATCAAGGTCGTCCATTTCGAATATCCCATCCTCGTCGTGCTCGCTTCCGTTGGCATGGGTATGATGATTTCAGCCAATGACCTGCTGGCGGTCTATGTCGGGCTGGAGCTGATGTCGCTGTCGCTTTACGTCATCGCCGCCATCGATCGCGACAATGCGCGCTCTAGCGAAGCGGGGCTCAAATATTTCGTGCTGGGAGCGCTTTCTTCCGGACTTCTGCTTTATGGCGCCTCGCTCGTTTACGGGTTCACCGGCACGACGGCGTTCGAAGGCATTGCCGCCGCCGTCACGCAAGGGGCACGGCCGCCGCTCGGACTGGTTTTCGGACTGGTTTTCCTTATCGCCGGCTTTGCCTTCAAGGTATCGGCTGTGCCGTTCCACATGTGGACGCCGGATGTTTATCAGGGCGCGCCGACACCGGTTGCGGCATTCTTCTCGGCCGCACCGAAATTTGCCGCCATGGCGCTCTTTACCCGCGTCATGATCGGCGCTTTTCCCCAGGCGATTGCCGCCTGGCAGCAGGTGGTGGTCTTCATTGCCATCGCCTCCATGTTGCTTGGCGCCTTTGCGGCAATCGGCCAATCCAATATCAAGCGCCTGCTTGCCTATTCGTCCATCGCCAATATGGGCTTTGCACTCGTTGGCCTGGCGAGCGCCACGTCGGCGGGGATCGAGGGTGTCCTCGTCTACATGCTCATCTATCTGTTCATGACGCTCGGCGTCTTTGCCTGTGTGCTGGCGATGCGTGGCCCGCAGGGCATGATCGAACACGTCGAGGATCTGGCCGGCTTGTCGAAGACCAACCCGATGATGGCGTTTATCCTCGCCATGATGATGTTCTCGCTCATTGGCGTGCCGCCACTTGCCGGGTTTTTTGGCAAGTATCTGGTTTTCCTTGCAGCCATCGAGGCGAAGCTTTACGCTTTGTCGGTCATTGGCGTTCTATCCAGCGCTGTGGGTGCCTATTACTATTTGCGCATTATCAAAATTATGTATTTTGATGAGGCAAAACAGTTGCTTGGCCCGGTTCCCTCCGAGGTCAAGCTGGTGTTGGGCGTCAGTGGCGCCTTCGTCGTGCTCTTTGCCCTTTATCCCGGGCCTCTTTATTCCGCCGCATCGGCGGCCGCAAAATCCCTTTTTTAAATAATCGATTTGCCCGGAGTTCCTGTCTTTGTCTGATGCGCAATTGTTGTTCGTCCCGCTCGGCGGTGTCGGCGAAATCGGGATGAATCTGGCGCTTTACGGTCTGAAGGAGGGAAATAAGACCTCTTGGCTGATGGTAGATTGCGGTGTCACCTTCGGCGAGGGGGCGGGCCTTCCAGGCATCGACGTTCTGATGGCCGACACGCGCTTCATCGAAGAACGTAAACGCCAGCTTACCGCCATCGTCCTGACCCATGGTCATGAAGACCACATCGGTGCACTGCTCGACCTGTGGCCGCGGCTGGGGTGTGATATTTACTGCACGCCGTTCACCGCCGGCCTGCTGATAGCAAAGGCCGAGGAAGAGCGCGGCGCGCCCGATCTGCCGCTCAAGGTGATTGCGGCTGGCGGGCGGGTGAAGATTGCCGGGTTCGATGTTGAATTCCTGCCGGTTGCGCATTCGATTCCCGAAAGTCACGCGCTGGCGATCCGCACCAAGGCCGGCAATGTCATCCATACGGGCGACTGGAAGATTGATCAGACGCCGCCCCTGGGCGAGCGCACCGAGATCGAGCGCTTTGAGGCGGTAGCACGCGATGGCGTCGACGTGCTGATCGGTGATTCAACCAATGCGGTGCGTCAGGGCCGCTCGCCTTCGGAAGCTGATGTCGGCAAGGTGCTGGAAACATTGGTTCGCGAGGCGCCGGCGCGCGTGGCGGTAACTTTGTTTGCCTCGAATATCGGACGTATCGACCAGATCGCCCGGGCGGGTCTTGCGGCGCGGCGCAGCATCGTTGTCATTGGCCGGGCGCTTGAGCGCAATATTCGCGTCGCGCGCGGGCTTGGCTATCTTGCCGATCTGCCACCCTTTCAAGGCATGGATGCCTTCGGTTATCTGCCGCGCGAAAACTGCCTGGCGCTGATGACGGGCAGTCAGGGCGAGGAGCGCTCGGCGCTGGCGCGCGTGGCGCGCGGCGAGCATCCGCATGTCGCGCTGTCCAAGGGTGATCGGGTGATCTTTTCCTCGCGTACCATTCCCGGCAATGAGCGCGGCGTTGGCGCGCTGCAGAACGGGCTGGTCAACCAGGGGGTCGAACTCATCACCGACCGCACCCATATGGTCCATGTGTCGGGCCATCCGCGCACGGATGAAATGCGCGAGCTTTATGCGGCGATCAAGCCGAAAACGGTCGTGCCGGTTCACGGCGAGGCGCTGCATCTGGGCGAGCACGCAAGGCTTGCCCGCGAATGGGGCTATGAGAGTTTTGATCGTGCCCGCAACGGGCTCATGCTCAATCTCGCGCCCGGTCCTGTGGCGATTATCGACAAGGTACCAAGCGGCAGGCTGCTGAAGGACGGCCAGTTGCTCATTTCTGAAAGTGACAGCCCGGTGGTCGCCGAGCGTCGCCGGCTGGCATTTTCCGGCGTGGTGTCGATTGCCATCGCCATGTCGTCGAAGGGCGAGATGATGGGAGATCCGGAAATTGCGCTGACCGGAGTGCCGGAGGCCGGTCTTTCGGATGAAGACATGGAAGATGTCGTTGCGGAAGCCGCAGTCGAGGCGGTGACGCGGCTGCCTAAAAGTCGTCGTAAGGATGCGGCAGCGGTCGAGGACGCGATTGCGCGTGCGGTACGCTCGGCAGTCAACGAGGAATGGGGCAAAAAGCCGGTGTGCCACGTGCTGGTGGTCGTCGTATAATCAGCATCTTATGCAGAGGTGAGGTCAGGCGGTATGATCGGCAGGCTTAATCATGTGGCGATTGCGGTTCCTTCTCTGGCGGAGGCGATGGCTGTTTACGGTCAGACACTCGGCGCCAAGATGAGCGCGCCGCTGGCCCAGCCCGAACACGGGGTGACGGTCGTTTTCATCGAATTGCCGAACACCAAGATCGAGCTTCTTGAACCGCTCGGCGAGAATTCCCCGATTGTGAAATTTCTGGAGCGCAACGGCGAAGGTGGCATTCATCACGTGTGCTACGAAGTTGATGACATTCTTGCGGCGCGTGATCAGCTGAAAGCGCAGGGCGCGCGAGTGCTGGGGGACGGAACGCCTAAAATCGGCGCTCATGGCAAGCCGGTGCTGTTTCTGCATCCGAAAGATTTCTGCGGAACCCTTGTCGAGCTTGAACAGGTGTGAGGCGATGAGCTGGCGTATCGCTCTTGGGCTCTATCTCGTCATCTGGTGGACGATCCTGTTTGCCGTTCTGCCCTTCGGTGTGCGCTCCCAGGCTGAAGACGGAGCGGTGGTGCCCGGCAGCGAGGCTGCGGCACCCATCAAGCCGCATCTGCTGCGCAAGGCGATGATCACCAGCGTCCTGGCGGCGATTATTCTTTTTGTCGTGTGGCTGGCGATTCATTTTCGGATTTTCGCCAGCTGAGCGTGGAACGTGTGTCCAAAAACAAAACAAGGCCTCTCGGCCTTGCAAAGTTACGCAATTTCGTCGCTTTCAGCGCCATGCCCGAGGGACTAACGCACTCTACGCTCTTCTTTCACGCCCAACCTTTATCCAAGCTCTTATGCACTGACGTGCGCCGGCCCGGTTTCCTCCCTCGACTTGATGGGACGCTGCGCTCACGAGCGCGGCATTGCCCCCTTTCGAGTGGTCGAAACCTAGCGCATTCCTGACCGCTTGTCACTATGTCGATTGCATGACGTCAAGAGCAAAGAATAGCCGGTCAGGCTTGCGTTTCGCTCACGGGTGCGCTTGATCGACAAACGCTGTATCGATTCATGAAAGAGATCCCGCGCATGCGCCTGAGCGAGTTTTACCTCCCGATCCTGCGAGATACACCGAAGGAAGCCGAAATCGTCTCGCACCGGCTGATGCTGCGTGCGGGCATGATCCGACAGGAAGCGGCGGGCAGCTATACCTGGCTGCCGCTCGGTTTGCGGGTTCTGGCGCGGGTCGAGCAGATCGTGCGCGAGGAACAGGATCGCGCGGGCGCCATCGAGCTCAAAATGCCGACCTTGCAATCAGCCGAGCTGTGGAAGGAATCGGGGCGCTATGATGATTACGGACAGGAAATGCTGCGCATTGCTGATCGTCATGGCCGCGACATGCTTTATGGTCCGACCAATGAAGAGATGATCACGGCGATCTTCCGCGCTTCCGCCCAGTCCTATCGCGATGTGCCGAAAATTCTCTATCACATCCAGTGGAAGTTCCGCGATGAGGTGCGCCCGCGCTTCGGGGTCATGCGCAGCCGCGAATTTCTTATGAAGGATGCTTATTCTTTCGATATCGATGAGGCAGGGGCGCGGCATTCCTACAACCGCATGTTCGTGTCGTATCTGCGCACTTTTGCGCGAATGGGCTTAACCGCCATCCCGATGCGGGCTGATACCGGACCGATCGGCGGCGATCTCAGTCATGAATTCATCATTCTGGCGGAAACGGGCGAGTCGGAGGTGTTCTGCCATCGCAGCTATCTCGATCTCGCCACCCCGCCTGACACGGTCGATTACAAGGACGTTGCCGGCCTGCAGGCAATCGTCGCGCGCTTCACCAGCGCCTATGCGGCGACGTCGGAAATGCATGACAACGAAGCCTACGAGCAGATCGGCGAGGTGGACCGCGTGTCGGCGCGCGGCATCGAGGTCGGCCATATTTTCTACTTCGGCACCAAATATTCCGCGCCGATGGGGCTTAGTGTCACGACCGGCGATGGCAGCAAGTCGCCGCTTCATATGGGATCCTATGGCATCGGGCCGACGCGTCTTGTTGCCGCCCTCATTGAGGCCAATCATGACAAGGACGGGATCATCTGGCCGCATGCGGTCGCGCCCTTTGATGTCATGATCCTCAATCTGAAGGCGGGTGATGTGGCAACCGACGCAGCCTGTGCCACCATCGAAAAGGCGATCAGCGCGGCGGGCAAGCAGAGCCTCGTCGACGATAGCGCGGAGCGACCGGGCGGAAAATTCGCCACCGCCGATCTCATCGGCATTCCCTGGCAGGTGATCGTGGGCCCCAAGGGACTCGCTTCCGGCGAGGTCGAGCTCAAGGAGCGGCGCAGCGGCCAGCGCCACAGTCTGAGCGTCGAGAGCGCGCTTGCCAGGTTGACGCAATGACGATGGCCGCTGCCACAATGGTGCCGGCGCGCGAGGCGGATGGCCGCAAGACCTCACCTTTCGCGGCATTCGAGTGGTTGCTTGCCT
>JAKFVK010000253.1 GCA_021732205.1 Hyphomicrobiales bacterium
AGCAGATCCTGTGGAGCGACCGCGATCCGCTGGCGACCATCGAGCGGCTGGTCGGGCTTGGCATCAGCGAGGTGGTGGTGAAATCAGGGGCTGATTCAGCCTGGGTCGCGAGCAAGGCCGGCATCGAGCAGGTGCCGTGCCCGCAGGTTGTGACGCCGGTTGATACAACCGCTGCCGGCGACAGTTTCAGCGCTGCCTATCTCGCCGCAAGGCTCGCCGGGGCGCCGCCACGGCTTGCCGCCGATGCCGGCCATCGTCTGGCGGGCGCCGTCATCCAGCATCGCGGCGCCATCATTCCCAGAGAAACGACGATTGCCGCCCTGTCGCCACCCAAAATCCTCCACTGAGCTGGCAAACGCCGTCACTGAACGAGCAGCATCACCCCGCCTGCAAGCAGCGGCAGTGGCCATGAGACGGCGAGACGCAGATAGACGAAATGGCGTGGCATGATCGGCAGTTCCCAGACGATGACGCGATTAAACGACATCAGGCTCCATGCGGTCACGTAAGTGATCACTTGTGGCATACCGGCACCGGCCTTGAGCGCGGCTGTGCCGAGCGAAAAGCCAACGACGGGTCCGCCTGGTGTCAGCATGCCGGCAGCACTGGCGATGAGCAGGCTGACGAAACCGGCGTCACGGCCAAGATAGGCGGCGATTGATTCAGCCGGCAGCAATCGGGCGAGAAATCCGGCGCCGATGACGCCGATGGCAAGCCTTGGCAGCAGCCACAGGAATTCGCGCAGCGCCCGCTGCAAGGCTTCCTTTGCCGTGCCATCGCCGCGCCTGAGTGCGATGATCACAAGCCACAAGGCGAGCGCCCATAGCAGGCCGGTGAAAACGACGGCGATCACGGAGTGTCCTTGCGGCGCAGGTGTAGCCAGCGGGCGACAAGCCCGATGAGAAGCGGAAAGAGCAGCGAGACGCCCACCCGCATCACGACAAAATGCGGACCGAAAAACGGCATCTCCCAGATGATGGCGCGGTTGAGCCCGATGACGTGCCAGGCGGTGACGAAGGCGATGGCCGCTCCCGCATCCGCGCCGATGGTCAGAAACGCCACCGTCACCGGAAACACCGTAAAAGGCCCGCCGGGCATGAGAATGCCGGCAAGCGTTGCAATGACAAGACCGCGCAGACCCGATTCACTGCCAACCAGGCGGACGATCACTTCGCGCGGTACCAGGAGGGTGATCAGCGCGCCGATCAGACAACCAGCCGCCACCTTGGGCAGGATTTCCAGAAACAGCAGGCTGTCGTCTTCGATAATCGCCCAGACCGCGGCCATGCCCTGGTCGCGGTAGGTGAGCCCGGCGCCGATACTGGCCAGAACAATGATGATCACAAGGCCGGGATCGAGAAGGCGGCGGCGTTTGGGTGCAGTGCTCACGGGGTGCAATCTGGCCTTGGCGTGCCAGGCCCGGCACAGGGACGCGTGCGGGCCGGCGCGACAGGATAATGGCGCCAACTCCCAAACATCAAGTGTTGCGTCTGTCGACCCTACCTCTGGCCGAGCGGCGCATAGCTGCCCTGCTTGTCGCGGCAGAGCGTCTCCTGGCGCAGCACCTGTCCGCTGGGGCGATGGAGCGTAACAATTGGCAGGCACTCAGCGCCAACGGAGCGCGGCGTGATAGTGAACGGGCCGGATGTCAGCACCCGGTTTTCCCGGGCGGCCATGGACTGGATGATCTTGAGTTGGGTGACATCGTCAGGCCGCAACCCGCGCACCACCTTGCAGGCGTCCTCCTCCTGCAAGATGCCGGCCGTGGCATTCGCCGCCTGCCCGATCAGCGGTACGCCCGAGAAGGCCTGGGGATTGCCAATGATCAATCCGCCTGCCCGCGTGTTGGCACAATAGACGACCTGCTGGTCGATGGCCCAGTTGCTGTCGAGCTGTCGTGGTGCGCACGAGCCGAGCGCCAGAAGGGCGACGAGCAGCAGACGAGCGCGGTTTGTCATGTTTCAACCCCGTTTGAGCTTTGCCACCTCTTCATCGAGATGGGCGCGGAGCGCCGGATCGAGCTTGAACCGTTCGGCCAGCGTATCGAGATAAGCCGCGTTGGCGGCATTCGTCGCATTGATCGCCAATGCCGAGGCGGCGTAAATTTCGCTCAAGCGATCAACACCTTCGATGCCAGCACCGATCGCTGCGATATCAAGCGGCTTGGCCAGTTCGGCTTCGATGAACGCCTGAGCCGCTGCCTCGATACCAAGCGTCTG
This sequence comes from Hyphomicrobiales bacterium, assembly GCA_021732205.1. GTDB lineage: Bacteria > Pseudomonadota > Alphaproteobacteria > Rhizobiales > UBA4765 > Raskinella. The sequence goes on from JAKFVK010000253.1 coordinate 2,220, forward strand.
TGCGTGCGCCAGAATGCGGGCCCGCTCGGCGGCGTCGATCTCGCCATCGACCTTGGCAGCCGCGATCATCGCCTCCAATATGGCTCTGGCGCGTTTGTCGGCATCGCCCGAGAGGGCCGCCTGGGGTACGACGGGGGCGGTACCCTGACCCGCCTGCCAGCTGCGGAGAGCGTTGAAGGCGAGGCCGCCGATCGCGGCCAATCCGCCAAGCCTGAGCGCTGTCCCGCCAATGGCGCGACCGGCTTTGGTGCCAATGAGCGCGGCTAGGATCGTGCCGGCGACTGCGCCCTTGACGAGGGCATCCGAATTCTTGGCGACGTATTCGCCTGTCTGGGCGATGACGGCGCTGGGGTCAGGTATTGTGTCGCTGCCCGGCAGCGCCTGCTTGGCCTGATCAAGATAGCCGCCCTTGCCGGCGACGGCCTGTGTCTGCTGCGCCGCCAATTCGGCAGCCCTGTTGCTGATATCGCTGAATTTTCCACCACTCATCTGGTCCATCCGGGCAGCCGTACCGGCGCCCATCAACTGGTCGAGAAGCTTTGCAGCATCAAACATGTCCATTCTCCCTGTTTGCGGCATTATACACATGGATTGCGACCGACTTGCGTCAAGATCAGTGCATCACATCACCTTGCCGGTTTTGCTAAACCTGCCGCGTCTCTTGCCAATGATGTGATATGCGCAAAATCGCGCGCTTGCAGCGCTGGCGCCGGCACCATCCACGAGCCGCCGACGCATAAAACGTTCTTCAGCGCCAGATAGGACGGAGCCCGCTGCAGATCGATGCCCCCGGTCGGGCAGAAGAAGATATCGCCCAGCGGTCCCTGCCAGGCCGACAGGGTCTTTATCCCGCCCATCGCCTCGGCTGGAAAAAACTTGACCACCCGGAAACCGTGATCACGTGCCGCAATCGCTTCGCTGGCGGTGGCAATGCCGGGCAGGCAGGGCACAGGCGCACGCGCCAGCGCTGCCAGAAGTGCCGGGCTGGCGCCGGGCGTGACGATGAACTGCGCGCCGGCGCCAAGGGCTGATTCAAGATGTGCCGACGACAAGATGGAACCGGCGCCGATGACAGCCTCGGGCACCGCCTCGCGCATCGCCTTGATTGCTGCGAGTGCGGCAGGCGTGCGCAATGTCACTTCGAGGAGTGGCAGCCCGCCTTCGACGAGCGCGCGGGCGAGCGGCACCGCAAGCGCCACGTCCTCGACCACAATCACCGGCACGACCGGCGCACGAGCAAAAAAAGAATGTGTCTGCACGCTCACCCCATGCCTCGTCGGCATCCTGCCCAGCCATCCTTAGCGCGAATTGCATTTACGGGGAATCGTCGTTCTTGCTGATCTTATTGTTTGCGCATGCTGTTATCGAAAAGCCGGTATCCACTTTTTCGCAGCATGCGCTAACGGTATTTCATCGATTTGCGCAAACGAGCGCGGCAGTCTCATGTTTGGACTGGCCTTCGAGCGATGAATGTTTATGATGCCCGTAGAGTAACAAGATAATCGCTGGTTGATGGCCGCCTGTCGCGACGTCATGACCGGTTCTGAGGGACTGTAGTAACACGAGATGATCAAGGCGCGTGAAGCGTCATAAAATGACGATTTTGGGGGAGCGATCAGCTATGTGGATGCGATTGTCTGCAATTCTTGCGCTTGTTTTTTCAACTACCGGATTGGCACAGGCCCAGGATATCGTGCGCCTCGGCAATCTCAAATTCGCCCATTACGGCACGATCTCCTACATGAAGGAGATTGCCGGCAAATATAACCTCAAGATCGACGAGCGTGTGTTTGCCAAGGGCGCTGATATTTATCCGGCCATGGCGGCCGACCTGGTCGATATTGCAGCCTCCGGCGGGGATGGAGCGGTTGCGGCGCGCGGTAACGGCGTCAAGCTGCTGGTTGTTGCCGGCTTTGCCGATGGTGGCGCGCGCATTCTTGCCCGCCCCGACCTCAAGATCAGTTCGCTCGCCCAGGTCAAGGGAATGAAGGTTGCGACCGTTCGTGGCGGCATTCAGGACCTGCTTCTGCTGGCTGAACTCGACAAGTATGGGCTCACCTGGTCGGAGCGCCCGGGCAAGGACGTTCAACTGCTCTATTTTGGAAACTATGCCGATCTCAGCCAGGCTCTGGCGTCGAAATATGTCGATGTTATCTGTCAATCAGAGCCGCAATCGACACAGGCCATCAGCGCGGGCTGGGGCATTGAGCTGCTCAAGCCCTACGATACCGACCTTGGTGTGCCGGTACGCCCGCTGGTGATGACGGAAAAGATGTACACCGAGAAGCGCGATGTCGCCTTGCGTGTGCTCAAGCTTTTCGTTGACGCCACCATCGCCTTCCGTTCCGATCCCGCATTGGCAGAAAAATACGTTCGCGAATCGGTGTTCAAGGGGCAATTGTCGTCGGAAGATTTTCGTGATGCGATGAACAATGCCCGCTATACCTTCGATATGCCGCCAGGCCATATGGACAAGACCACGGAGCTGATGGTCAAGCATGGCCTGGGCAAGATGGTCAATCCGCCGAAGGAAGCTGACTGGGTGAAGCTCGATCTGCTGAAGGAAGCCAAAGCTTCGCTTGGCGTCAACTGAACGCGATGACGCGTCTCTCGTCTGTGTTGCGTGGCGCCATCATGCCTGTGCTGGTGGTGATCATCTGGGAAATCCTGTCGCGGGCTGGCGTCTTCTCAGCCGCCTTCCTGCCATCACCGCTGGCGGTTGCAGCGCGCTGGGTACAGGCGATGCAGCCGCTGCAGCCCTTCAACCCGAGTGAGTCGAGCTATCTCGTCTGGCTTGTATCGGGCGAATTTCCTCATGATGCGGCAGCTAGCCTGTCGCGCGTTCTATCCGGCTTTGCCATCGGCGCCGGGCTTGCGCTGCCGCTGGGTCTGCTGATGGGGACAAGTCAGCGCATTTACACGCTGATGAATCCGCTGGTGCAGATCCTTCGCCCGATACCACCGATCGCCTATATCCCGCTTGCCATCGTGTGGTTTGGCCTTGGCAATGCGCCGGCACTCTTTCTCATCGCGCTTGGTTCGTTCTTCCCGGTTCTCGTCAACACCATTGCTGGCGTGCGTCAGGTCGATTCCATCTATCTGCGTGCTGCCCGCAATCTGGGTGCCAGCAGCATGACAATATTCCGCCGCGTGATCCTGCCAGCCTCCAGTCCTTTCATCCTCGCCGGCGCCAGGATTGGCATCGGCACCGCCTTCATCGTTGTCATCGTCGCCGAGATGATTGCTGTCAGCGACGGGCTGGGATATCGCATTCTCGAAGCGCGGGAATATCTGTGGTCCGACAAGATCATCGCCGGCATGCTGACCATCGGCGCGCTCGGCCTGCTGATTGACACCTTCGCCTCCCGGCTCAACGACTACCTGCTGCGCTGGCACCGCGGTATCGGGAC